>QHPZ01000115.1 GCA_003219225.1 Verrucomicrobiota bacterium
CAGGCCACCGGAAAACCCCGGGGCGAGTACCAGGATTTCGTGACCGGCTTCGTCACGCCCGAAGGCCACGTCTGGGGCCGGCCGGTAGGAATTTGCGTCGCGAAAGACGGCGCATTGCTGTTCAGCGAAGACGGCAACGACACGATCTGGCGGGTGAGCTACGGAAAATAATGATTGAAACGCAGGCCCTCACCTCAATCCTCTCCCTGAGGGAGAGGAGGACGCGAAGCGCCTGGTGAGGGGGATCGCTGCGGAGCGACACGCGGAGCTTGTCCTGAGTGTCCGAAATATTTGGGCGCCGGCAGCACGGACGCTCTAGCGATTCGGCGCCGGCGCTGTTGTGTTGCTGTGCGGATGCTGATTGCCGCGTTCTTCGTTGACGCGCATGAAAACGAAGTAGGCGCCAAAGAGACACGCTATCACGACGAGAAAAATAAAAGCAAAGGCAAGACTGCGCACGTTTCGCCGTCGCGCGCTCGCATGTTTCCACGCGGCGCGTTTTTGAATCAGTTCCAACTCGAGGAACCGCGCTAGTGTTTCCGCCTCGGTCTCGTTTGGCTTGGTCTGAGTAGCGGGGTCAGCCATCATGCGAGGACAGTCGCAACTCCCATGCCTTCGCGCCGAAAATTAGCCGCCTATACGTTGCCGTTTCTGGCGTTCGTCGTCCTGCTGGCGCTCAACGTCGCGCTCGAGAAGATCGACAATCAGCCCTGGCTGACTTTGCCTGAATACTGGGTTTATCCGTTGCAGACGATCCTCAGTGGCGCGCTCCTGATTTACTTTTGGCGCGAGTATGATTTTGCTCCACCGCGGCAAAGTGGCTTCGCGCTGCTGATTGGGATTGTTGTGTTCATCGTCTGGATCTCGCCGCAGGCCTTGTTCGGGTCTGCACCGCGGACACTTGGGTTCAATCCGCCTTTCCATGCGCGATCGCCATTTTACTGGCTGGAGCTGGTCCTGCGCTTTGCCCGCCTAGTCGTGGTTGTGCCGTTGATCGAGGAAATCTTTTGGCGCGGATTTGTGCTGCGATTCCTGATCGACGAAAATTTCGAACGCGTGCCGGTGGGCGCGTTCTCGTGGTTTTCATTTGCGGCCGTGACGGCCGGGTTTGCTTTTTCGCATTCGCCGCCCGACTGGGTCGCCGCGCTCGTGGCCGGCGCCGCTTACAACGCAGTCGCCTATCGCACGAAAAGCCTCTCCTCGTGCGTGGTCGCCCACGCGCTCACGAACCTGCTTCTCGGTCTCTGGATTGTGCAGACGAAGCAATGGGGATTCTGGTGAGCATGGCATCAGGCGTGCTGCCTCAAGAGGTTCCAAAATGCACGCCACGTTTTTTCAAAAGGTGATCCTCTGCGCGCTCGCCGGTTTTCTCGCCGCCTCGGTCTTCGAGTGGGCGCGAGTATTTGTCGAAGGCGCCGATGACGCCTTGAACAAAGGCTACAAGCACCGCGCCGTTCTCGACCTGAGCCGCTAGTCGGTCGCAGTGGTAGGGATCCCGCGATGGCGGGAGGCCGTCCGTCCCCGCGGCGCGCTCGGCGATCGCGCCCTACCAGCCCCGCAAAAGGGGATTGCCGGTCTCGACGTTGCGCATAACCTGCGTCAGGCAGAATGAAGATCGGCTTTGCCCAGCTCAACCCGACCGTGGGCGATTTGAGCGGCAACTTTGAGAAGATCGCCCGCGCGTATGAGCGGCTCGCAGACGCGGGCGCGCAGTTGGTGCTCACGCCGGAGTTGTCGATTTGCGGTTATCCGCCGCAGGACCTCGTCTTCAAATCGCGCTTTGTTTCCGAGAACCTCGAGATGGTCGACGCGCTGCACGCCCGCGTGCGACCGGGCGCGGCGTTGCTCGTCGGCTTTGTCGATCGCAACGAAGGCCGCGGCAAACCGTTTCATAACGCGGCGGCGTTGCTCGAAGCCGGCAAGCCGATCCGCAAAGCGCACAAGTCGTTGCTCCCGACTTATGATGTGTTCGATGAGGATCGCTATTTCGAGCCCGCTGAGCGCGTCGAACCGTTCGAGCTTTGCGGGAACAAACTAGGCGTCACGATTTGCGAAGATATTTGGACGGAACATTATCTGCCGAGGCCGCTTTACGATGTGGAGCCGGTGCGCGGCCTGGTCGATCAAGGGGCAAACGTCATCGTCAACCTGAGCGCCTCGCCGTTCAGTCTGCACAAACCCGCGGTGCGTTTCGAGATGGTCGCCGCGCTCGCGCAGACGTATCGACGGCCGATTTGTTACTGCAACGCGGTCGGAGGCAACGACCAGCTTATCTTCGACGGCAATTCCATCGCCGTGAACGCGTCGGGCCAACTGATCGCGCAGCTGGCCAGTTTTCGCGAAGAGGAGGCGATCATCGACACTGAAGCCGCGGCGGTCATTGACTTTCGCGAGTATGAAACGCCGCAGGAATTGTTCGGGGCGTTATCGCTCGGTCTCTGCGATTACGCGCGCAAATGCGGTTTCAAGACTGCCGTGCTCGGTCTGAGCGGCGGCGTCGATTCCGCGGTTGTCGCGGTGATTGCCGCAAACGCGCTTGGCGCCGGCAATGTCACTGGCGTGCTCATGCCGAGCCAGTATTCATCGCCCGGCAGCATCGACGACGCGCTCGCGCTCGCGCGCAATCTCGGCATCCACTGTTTGCAGGTCCCGATCACTGAAACGTTCGCCGTCTTCAAATCGCAGTTTAAACAAATCTTCGCCGGCCTGCCCGAGAACGAGACCGAGGAAAACATGCAGCCGCGCCTGCGCGCCATGACCTTGATGGCGCTCTCGAACAAGTTCGACCAC
>QHPZ01000015.1 GCA_003219225.1 Verrucomicrobiota bacterium
AACCGATCACGTGACCGAGAGCATCGCCTCTTATTTGCGGCTGCGAAACGACGAGAAAGTCGTGGCGTTCAATCAGCTGGCGGAAACCGTGCAGTACGTGCTCAAGATCATTGGCTACAAGGAAATCGTCCCCTATTTCACGCCCGCGCCGCCGCCGGTTTCGGTTTCGCTCCTGGAAATCGCGCACCAGGCCGGCACCGGATACGAGCTCGCGTTTTTCGATCTGCTGGAAAAACGAATCGCCGCGCTCCTCGACTCCGGCGTGGACAACGTCCAGTTCTCGGCATTGACCCCGTGCGCGAAACATTTGCGCGGCGTGAAAGTCTGGACGCGCGCCTGCGACACACTGCGCGAAGAAATTGTTTGTTTCATTCGGGAGCGGTTGGCATTGACGCGAAACGAGCGGCTGAAGTCGTGTTTGCGCTGAGCGCTAAGCTTGCCAATTCTGGATCATGACCATTTTCGAAAAAATCATCGCGCGCGAAATCCCGGCGAAGATCATTTGGGAGGACGACGACGCGGTCGCATTTCATGATGTCAATCCGCAGGCGCCGGTGCACGTGTTGATCGTGCCGAAAAAAGTTATCCCGCGGCTCGCGGTGGCGACGGAATCCGACCGCACGACTTTGGGCAAGCTGCTCCTGGTCGCAGGCGAGCTCGCAAAAAAACTCGGGATCGAGCAAAGCGGCTATCGCGTCGTGATCAACAGCGGGCCGGACGCGGGCGAAAGTGTTCCGCATCTGCACGTGCATCTGCTTGGCAAACGTGCACTCGCCTGGCCGCCGGGATAAGATCGACAATTCAGCCGGAGGCAAGCTGACAGCGTCGCGAGACCGATAAACAGTTCAATCTGCATGAGCACGCCACTGCAACCGGTTCGGCCAATTTCTTTGAGCGACATCGAAGCGGCCCGGAAACGCATCGCCAAAACGATCGTGCGCACTCCGCTGATCCGGCTGGAGCTTGGGTCGGGCTTTCCCGACATTCGACTGAAGCTGGAAAATCTCCAGCCGATCAACGCCTACAAAATACGCGGTGCCGCAAACGCGGTTGCAATGCTGCCCGACTCGGAACGAAAGCGCGGTGTCTGGACAATTAGCGCGGGCAACGCCGGACAAGGCGTTGCATATGCGGCGCGCGCGGCGGGTGTGCTCTGCACAGTTGTCGCGATCAAAACGGCGCCTGCAGCCAAGATCGACAGGATGCGCGCGCTCGGTGCAAAGCTGGTCCTCGTTTCGTATGACGAAGCTTGGAAAACGCTCGACGACCGCGCGTATCCCGGAGTCGAAGGAACGTTCATCCATCCGTTTGACGACCAGAATTTTATTGCCGGTCACGGCACAATGGGTCTGGAGATTTTGGAAGATGCGCCCGATGTCGCGGCGGTCGTCGCCAGCATCGGCGGCGGTGGACTGATTACCGGCGTCGCGAGCGCGATCAAACCGCTCCGGCCAGCGGTCAAAATTTTCGGTGTCGAACCGGAGACCGCCGCGCCCGCTGCGCTCTCATTCGAGAAAGGCTCGCCACAAGTTTTTTCGGACTGGCAAGCTTCGTTTGTCGATGGCGCGGGCGGTCAAAGCATGTTTCCACGCATGTGGGAGCGAATGAAACCATTGGTGGATGATTACTTCGTCGTGAGCTTGGACGAAACAAGGAAAGCGATGCGGTTGATGGCCGAGCGGGCGCGAATCATTGCTGAAGGCGCGGGCGCTTTGCCGCTCGCCGCCGGCCTTGCCGGTAAAGCCGGCAAGGGCCCGATCGTGGCCATTGTTTCAGGCGGCAACATTGATCTTCACAAGTTCTGCCAACTCATCAGCGAGGCAGCGACCTGAATGACGATGCGGTGAGACTCAGCTTGCCGTGACCTTGTCGAGTCGGAGCCGACAAGTACTGGCGTGTAGAATAAGTCGGCTCCGCAGAGCGTCGCCCCACCGGCAACAGATGAAATTGACTTTCGGGCCGCGGCTTGGAATGAATTGGTTCAAACGCAACTAAGAGGAGGAGACAAAAATGAAAATCGGAGAGACTGCACCAGATTTCGAAGCCGACACGACCGAAGGCAAGATTAGGTTCCACGACTGGATCGGGAGTTCCTGGGCTATTTTATTTTCGCATCCCAAGGATTTTACCCCGGTCTGTACGACTGAGCTCGGTTACATGGCGAAAATCAATCCTGAGTTCGAGCGAAGAAACGTGAAGATCATCGGATTGTCCGTCGATTCCGCGGGCGACCACAAAGGATGGGCCAAGGACATTGAGGAGACGCAAGGCCACGCGCCGAACTATCCGATCATCGCCGATCCGGAGTTCAAGGTGTCGAAGCTCTATGGCATGCTGCCGGCCGATGTGAGCGGTGATCCGAAAAAGCGCACGCCCGCAGATAACGCGACGGTGCGTAACGTTTACGTCATCGGTCCGGACAAAAAGATCAAACTGATCCTCGTTTATCCCATGACCACCGGGCGCAACTTCGACGAGGTGTTGCGGCTGATCGATTCGCTCCAGCTCACCGCGAAACACCAGGTCGCGACGCCGGTTAACTGGAAGCCCGGCGACGATGTAATCATTGCCGGCTCGGTATCAGACGAGGAGGCGAAGAAGCGTTACCCGGCCGGTTGGAAAGCGCCGCGGCCCTACATCCGGATCGTCCCGCAGCCGCAATAGCTTATTTCGCCGTCTCGGCCGAAAATTCGACCGGGTCATGCCGAAAGTAGCGCTGCAGCTCGGCGTAGAGGTTTGGATGACGAGCGCGCAGCGCGCGCGGGCGCTCGAAAAACGCCTCGACTGCGACGGCAAAAAATTCAGCCGGATTGGTCGCGCCGTAGGTATCGAGCAAAGTGGGAATGCCGGTTTCGTCAGCCGCGCGCAGCGAGGCAAATTCGATTCGCATCGTTTTCTGCCAGGATAATTGCTGCGCACGTGTGCCCAAAATCGGCGCTCCGTCTTCCGCGCCGTTCTCGTAATCGAGCTGGTGCGCGAACTCGTGCAGCACAACATTTTTGCCATCCGCAGGATCAGCCGCGCCTGATTTGGAGGCGTCCCACGCCAGCACGATCGTCCCGAGCTTGCGACCGGTCTCACCCAGACGGGCGCTTTTGCCTTCTTCCCAAATCGGTCCTTCCACGTGCCGTTGTTCTTCGACCATGTAAGTCGAGGGATAAACGAGAACCGTCGTCAGGTGCGGGAAGTAATCGGTCTGCCGATGCAACAGAAGCAGACAGGCTTGCGCTGCGATGGTTACACAAATCTCGTCACCGACCTCAAGCCCGCCGCAACCCTCGAAACGCTTTTCGTCGAGAAACACCTGGACATGGCCAAGAAGTTCAGCCTGATCGTTGGGCGACAGCCTTCGGAAAAATAAAACATTCCGCTTGATGTTCTTTTAGCGATCCAAAAATCACCGGGGAATGTAAACATTTGGCGCACGGCGGCGACAAACTTCAATCTCGCATTCGTCTGGGTAACTCCGTATCAATTCGCCCTGAGGAGGTTTTTCAAATGAACACCATTTCCATTTCCCGGCGCAGATTTACTCAACTGCTCGGCGTTGGCGCAGCCGCGGCGGTTGTTCGGCCGGCGTTTCATTTCGCGACGGAACCCGCTGTAAGATCGACAACCACAGGTGTCGTGCGTTTGAGCGCGAACGAAAATCCCTATGGCCCGTCACCGGAGGCGCTGAAAGCGATCGACGATGTCTTCAACCTGGCTTGTCGCTATCCCGATGAACACAACGACTTGCTGATTGACGCGCTGGCCAGGCTCAATGGCGTTAATCGCGATCAAATCCTGCTCGGTGACGGCTCGAGCGAGATTCTCCAACTGTGCGCGGACACGTTCACCGGACCGACGCGCGGCAATCTCGTCGCTGCCGATCCGACCTTCGAAGCAATCCTTAATAACGCGGAGATCAATGGCGCTGAGATAACCAAGGTCCCGCTCACGCCAGGTTTTAGCCATGACTTGGACAAAATGGCAGCGGCGGCGAAGCAGGGGTTTATTTACATCTGCAACCCGAACAATCCCACTGCCAGCATCACGCCGAAGAACGAAGTGCGCGAATTCATCGCCAAGGTTCCGGGGCAAACGATGATTTTGGTGGATGAGGCCTACTTCCACTACGCCGACAGTCCCGACTACGAGAGTGTGATTCCGTTGGTCAAAGATCATCCGAACCTGATCGTGGCCCGCACGTTCTCAAAAATTTACGGCATGGCCGGACTGCGCTGCGGCTACTGCGTCGCGCAAAAGGAAACAATCGAGCGAATGCGCGCCCATCAGATGTGGGACAGCGTCAACATCATGGCCCTGGCCGCTGCGATCGCGAACCTGAACGACTCGAATCAAGTCCCAAACGGCCGGCGGCTCATCGGCGAAGCGAAAGCGTTCACCATCAGCGAGCTGGACAAGCTGGGCTACAAATCAATTCCGTCGCAGGCCAACTTCATCATGATCGATGTCAAACGCCCAGTCGTGCCGTTGATCCAGTCATTGAAACAACGCAACGTGCACGTGGGCCGATTGTTTCCCGCGCTGCCCAACCACATGCGCCTCACGATCGGCAAGAAAAGTGAGATGAAAACGTTCCTTAGCGCGTTCCGTCAGGTTGTAGCCTGAGTCACAGCGCGAATTCGCCGCTGCGAATCTCGGTCGCCCTCACCTGCGCTGTTCGCGTCCGCCTCTCCCTGAGGGAGAGGATTGAGGTGAGGTATCTGCGTTTTTTGGCAATTGGCTTCGAGAAATTGCTAGTCCTTCACGACGACCGGCGTGCCTTCCGGTGCGTTGTTGTAAAAATGTGAGGCCATGCCTTTGGGCAAACGGATGCAGCCGTGGGAGGCAGCATACGGCGGCACGTAACCTTCGTGCATGGCGTAGCC
>QHPZ01000016.1:0-10801 GCA_003219225.1 Verrucomicrobiota bacterium
CCAATTTGGGGGCGGTCGATTCCAGTCCGAGAGCACGTCGCACTTTGCGCCGGAGCACTGCGATCAAAAACCAAAAAGAGCGCGCTGCTTCCGACGCGTCTACCGGCGTGCCATAGTTGTTATTGAAAATCCGCCGGCCCGCAATGCCGATGACTCGCCCCACAGCTTTTCCAAAAACTTCGCCGTTGATTTTTAGCGCGGCCGGAATTTGGCCGTAAACCGAAATAACATCGGTGTCCGAGAGCAAATGATCCCACGGTAATGTTCGCCAAAGAAAGAGGCGGCCCGATGCATCCGGCTCACGCGAAACCGGCCGCAGCCGCAAATCTTCCATGGCCAGACAGTTTTCCGAGTAAGGCTCGCGCAACGCAGAGGGAAACCGCGCATCCAACCGCTCCTGGACGCGTGCCTGCCATTTGTCGCGAAGTCGAAAGTGGGGTTGATAGAAGTCGAAAGAAAAATCGGAGAGATCGTGTAACGGCAAGTTTCGTCCGAGCAACGTGCGGTAGCGGCGGTTCAAGAGCAGCCCCTTGAACATGTAGTCTGCGTAACAGCCGGTCAGCACCGTGCCGGGATTGACCGCGCGGATCTGCCCGGCTGCGCCGGTGTAATGCGCATCCATCAGCGACCAGAATCCGCCGGAGATGCGGACTGCTTCTTCGGCGTTGGCGCCGTAGTAATCAGGATCGCGTTGCAACGCGTGATGTTCTGCCCCTGCCGCAGCCGCGAGAGCCTGCGCGGTCCGCAGTTCTAAATTCGGCTCGTCGTAAAGGGTGAAACACGTGACCGCCGTCGGATCGGAGGCGCCGAACAGGGCCGCTCGTGAATCCGCTCCGCCGCTCAACAAGATGACTGGCCGTCCCAATCGCTCCTGCGTCCGGCGGCGCACCGCCTTGCCGATGGCGTCCGCCAGCGCTTCGGCCAGCGTTTCGGCGTCTTTAGCCGGCGCCGTGTCCAGATACAACGGTTTCCAAAACACTGTTTTTTCTTGGAGCGAGATGGCCGGCCCGAGCCGCCACTTGTAATGCGTTGCCGCGTCGAGTTGTTGGATGGATTTGTAATAGGTGAACGGTTGAACACTGCATCCGCACGCGAAAAATTCGGCCAGCGTGTCGAGGTCGATTTCATTGTTTTCTCCTTTTTGCACGAGCGCATCGGCAAGGACATCAGGATGCGAGCAGAGCGCGAATGAATCGCCGGTCGCCTGATAAATGGAAAAAGCTCCCAACCGATCAGTGAAGATCGCGCGGATTTTTCAGCCACGTTTCGAGGAAGAGGCGGCAGGCCAGTCCGCCTTCATATGGCAAGCTCTCAGCGCGCGACCATTCTTCCGGCTCAAAGCTTACTCGCCCGCCGAGCGCCACATATACTTGCTTCGCGTCGTCGCTCGCCGGTCCCCACAGCTGAAGCCTGTCCACTCGCGTCACCGCGAGGGCAAGACCTTCGACCACTCTTGCAAACTGTTGCGTCGAATCGGTGAACGAAAGAGCGCGCGCAGCACTTTCCGCGTCGGCGATTGTTCCCGGCGCAATGTAAAGCCCGCTCATTCCGCTTCTTTCAAAACAAAAAGCCTGTACAGCGTCTTACGCGCCGGGAAGTATGAGATCAAAGCGCTCAACTCCCGGACGAAAATCAGCCGCAGCGAAAGAAGATAAGCCAGCGCAAAAACGATCCCCCAACCTGCCGCCGTCATGAAAGTCGATGGCACCAGGCTTAAAAAGTAGAGCACGGCGAACGCTGCGGCAGTTGCTAGAAACCCGGCGACGACCGGTGGTAGAAATGCCGAAACGAGACCATCGCGCGCAACCGATCCGATTCGATAAAGCCATTGCAGCATCAAGAGCAGCACCAGGAATTGTAATAAAGCGGACGCCATCAAGTAAGCGCGCATCCCGAAAGGAAGCGCCACGGCCAGCGCGACCCCCGTGCCGCAAAGAAAAAATGCGTCGGCAAACAGACAACGGCGCTGTTGCTGGCGCGAGAGCAATAACATGTAACCGGCATAGCTGAGGGACGCGCCGACGCCCCACGCCATGGCCCAGGGTAGCAATGGGACAACTGCAATCCATTTGTTGCCGTAGACGGTTGCGATAACAGGACCGGCGAGGACCGCCAAACAAATCGCGATGGGCACGACCGTCCACGCGACGATCCGAAAAATCATGCTGCCGATATGCGCGCCGCGATGCAAACTTTTGGCAGAACATCTGCGCCAGCCCGGTGCTTCGAGTCAGTATTCCCAGACTGGAAAAACCAAGCACCGCAGCGAGCGCTCCGGACTCGAGCAATTGTTTTCCGTAAAGGGTGAGTCCGCTGCCGATACGGGTCAGCCCAAAATTCCAAGCGCTCTTATAGAGTTCCCACGACCACGACCAAGTCGGTCTCCAGTGCGCGCTGACGAACAAATCGTAAATGAAAGGCCAGGTCACGGCCATGCCCGGAACGAGGAGCGCGTAGACGCCCGCACCCATCCAGCCGAGAACGATCGCGAGCACCGCATTGATCGACAGGCCGATTGCGTGTACCAGCCGCAAGCGGCGCCAATCGAAAGCGCGCTCGATCATTTTCCGTCGCAGTTCGCACGGCCATTCAAAGAGGAACGTCACCGACATGACGTGCAGGAATGGCGCGACGGATGCGTAGGCCGGAATCCAGCGAACGCACACCGCGATGAAGTTTGTCAGCAAAAACATCCCGATCTGGAGAACAGCCCCAGCGGTAAAGTGCTCCTGATAGTGCGTCTCTTCTTCGGTTTGGACCTGGAGCGTGTAGGCAATGAAATTGTTGAACGAAAAAATGCTGATGAAACCGATGATGCTCGTGACCAGGCTAAACTGTCCGTAGGCGCGAGCGTCGAGAAGCCGGCTGCCTGAGCGGTGGTCCGTAAATCTGTTCCACGCAGGGCCGCCGAATCGCGCTTGACCTCTGGACTGTCGATTCGCTCAACCCGGTCGCCGCTCAGGACATTCGACTTACTGCTCATCCCGCCAGCTGCTGCTCGCAAAAGGCGTACACTTCTTCGGCTAAGCGCAGGGCGCGCTGCGCCTGCGCCAACGGCGGCGCGTCGGGTCCATTGGGATAGCGATACTCATGAACGAGCGGGGTCAGCTCCTCGCAGTGGTTTCGAAAATGCGCAAAATCGCCGTTCACCGGAATACACAACGCAAGGACATCTTCGAGCGAGTGTGTCTTGGGAAATGGGATTTGCTTTGCCGTCAACCAACCCTTTAGCGCCTTTTCGGCGGCCTGCTGACAATGATAGCCTCCAATGTCCAGATATTTTTGTTGTTGCGAAATCAACAGCCGCGCTGCCTCCAAATCAGAACGCGCTTTCTCAATCCACGCCCGCGCCAGCTCGACAGACTCAGGGCTTGCCATCGAGAGCGACCCCTTCGCGTATCACCGTGCTGGAGAGAGAACAGGGGGCCCTCAGTCCTTTCTCCCACTCAGCCCGCGTCAGGACGATAATGTCCTTGGGAAAATGGACATCACCGACCAGTTTGCGAGCCGCTACAGCACGTTCATAGCGGGACTGCGCTGACCGCGGCACAACGACAAGGAAATCGAGATCGCTGTCTGGCGTTGCGTCACCGCGGGCATGAGATCCAAAGAGATAAACCGCATCGGCGGCTAATCCGCGACGGAGGCGCTCGGCGATGGCATACGCCTCCTGGGGCAGCGATTCATTAGCAGCTTTGACCACCGCTGAAACAGTCCGCCCGTTTCGATTCCTGGCAAGAATGTCGCGGCAGGCGTCGAGCACTTCGGGCCTGCCGATGCGTTTCAGGCATTCGTTGCCAAGCTCGATGCACTCGATCAATTCGCAGCCTTCGCATGACGAAAAAATTGCGACGCACGGGACGCCCACGGCGGCGGCCAGATGCATCGTGCCGGTGTCGTTTCCGAGGAAAAGCGCGCAGCGTTTCAACGCGGCGGCGGACGCGCGCAGATCGAGCGCGCCGGCGGCGTTATAGCCGCGCCTCCATTGCACGAGCAGCCAGTCGCCGATGACGCGATCTTCTTCGCCGCCAAACACCACCGGCCAGATGTCGAACTCGTTGATGAGATCGACAATTACTTCCTGGAACCGGCGCAATGGCCAGCGTTTCGCCGGCATCTTTGACCCCGGGCCGACCGCGACCCAGACGCGGTCGCCATCGGACGGCTGACGCGCTGTCCATGACGACACTGCCGCGTCATCCTCCGGCCCGAGGCCGAGATCCATTCGCGATTCGTCCTCCGGTTCGACGCGCAGACCGGACGCGGCGAGTCGGCGGAGCAAGAGTTCCGATTCGCGCGGCATCAACTTCATGGGGCGGCCCGGTTCCTTCACTTCCAGCTGTTGGAAGCCGTGCATCCCAATGAAATTGCGAATGCCGGCCATGCGAAAGAAACGGCGATCGCGCTCGATTTGCTCGGGCTTACGATTGTTCGGCGCAAGGTAAACGAGCGTGTCGAACCGACCACGGCGGATGGCAGCGAGCAATCCGGCCATGTGCGCCGGTCGCATCAGCTCGCCTGGTCGCGCTACCGGATAGGAAAGATAATCGTCAAAAATTCCCGCGCCGCGGAGCAGATCGGAAGCGAGCACGTGGGTTTTACCCGGATGGCGATCGCAGAGCAGCGTGATGCGCGCGTTTGGGAAATGTTTTCGCGCCAGCCACATCGCGGGTAACGCCACAATCGTGTCGCCGAGCTGGCCGATGCGAAACACGAGGATGCGCTTGGAGGGACATGCTCTGTCATGTCCCATTATTTTTTGGGACGCGACAGAGCGCGTCCCTCCAGGTTCGACCTCTGACCTGTGACCTCTGACTTGTGACCTCTGATTTGTTTCGCGCAGCTGCGCGTTTGGGAAATGGCGATAAACATGTTTGGCCCAGCCGCGCAAGCCGCGATCGGTCCACTGGCGCGGTGCGGCGCGGTTGCCCGACTCGTCGGTGAGCAACCATTCGCGCACCGGCACCTGAAATCCGGTTTTGCCCCGTTGCAACATCTGCGGCGTGATTAGGTCCGAAGCACTCGCGGCCATGTCGCGCTTGCTCGGCGGATGTTTGGATGCGAGCAGCGGCGCGAGCGAGCGCAAAAGATCGACATCGACAAAGGGCACACGGATCTCGACCGATTGCCCCATGCCGGCCCAATCGGAATCGCGCAGCAACTGGTGCCGCATGTACCAATTCATCTCGAGCGCGGAAACTTTCAGCCGCGGATTCGAGATTCCATCAATCGTTTCTTCCAAGCGAAGTAAGGTTTGCAATTCCTGCCAGCCGGCGCGGACCAGGTCGGGATCGAGTAAGTCGGGCAACTCCCACGGCATGAACATGCCGCGCCGCAGCAGATATGCGCCGGCATATGTGCCGCCGTATTCAAAGAGACCCGCGTACTTGGGGGAGGTAAAACGTTTCAACACCGGCGCGCTCAGCCGGCGGACTCCAGCGCCGAATGCGCCCCAATTTCGAAAAGGTCGCAGCCACCGAACCGTGCGCGGGATTTCCTCGAAACTTGGATAACTGGCGAAGAGTTCATCACCGCCGAGGCCGGACAAAGCGACTTTCAAATTCGCGCGTTTCGCGGCGAGGCTGACGAAGAATGTGTTCACGCCATCAGTGGACGGCCGGTCCATTGCTTCGAAGAGATGATCGCGCTCCGCTTCGAAATCGCCGCGCGACACCCAGACCGTGCGATGAGTGGCGCCGCAGCGCTTTGCGAATTGCTCGGCCAGCGGCGTTTCGTCCGCTTCGCTTCCTCTGTACTCCTCAAATCCAAGGGTGACCGTGCGCAGAATTCCTCCCTGCTGCGCCGCGAGTGCGGTGATCGCAGTCGAGTCGAGTCCGGAAGAAAGAAAAACGCCGACCGGCACATCAGCGACGAGGTGATAACGAACGGTTTCGCTCAGGGCGGAGCGCAGGCGCTCCGCCAGTTCTCGGTTATCGGTTATTGGTTTCGCTTCTTCGCCATCGCGAAGAAGCGTCGTGATGTCGCAGAATGTTGTCGGCGCGCGCGCTCCATGTTCGTCGATCCACATGCTGCTGCCGGCTGGCAGACTGCGGATGCTGCGATAAAACGTGTATGGATCGGGGACGTGACCCCAGAGGAAAAACCCGACATGCCCCGCGGGCTCGGGCGCATTGTCGATCTTTCCGCCGGCGCGCAATGCTTTCACTTGCGAGGCAAGCCGCAAGGTGTGGCCGTCGTCGGAGTAGTAGAGTGGTTTGATGCCGAATGGGTCGCGCGCAAGAAAAAGCCCGCGTTTGTCGCGGTCCCAAATGGCGAAGGCGTACATGCCGCGGAGCTCATTGAGCATGGCTTCGCCGCGCGTGGCGTAGAGCTCGAGCACGACCTCTGTGTCGCAGTGGGATTGGAAGCGGCGTCCTTCGCGGATCAATTTTTCGCGAAGCTCCGCGTAGTTGTAGATTTCGCCGTTGAACGTGATTGCGAGGGAGCGATCGGCGTTGAACATCGGTTGCGCGCCGGCCGGGGAAATGTCAATGATCGACAAGCGCCGATTGGCCAGTCCGACGCGACGATCATCGGAAATCCACTGGCCGCCGCCATCCGGACCGCGCGCGAACATCTGCTCGCGCATGGCGAGAAGCTCATCGCCGTCGATCGTCGGCGCCGCTTTGCCGTAAGCAAAGATTGCAGCTATGCCGCACATATCAGAGGTCAAAGATCAGACGACAGAAGTCAGCGCGCACAATGACTTCACGCCTGTGTCATCGCCGCAGTGACGGTCAGGAGCGGAACGATGGCGAAATGCTCTTTTCCGTGTTCGTCGTACGTGATGATCACCGATGTCTTTCGAGTGGAAAACGCGATGAAGTCGCGATGCGGCACCTCAAAGATACGGCCCGAAGCCGTCTCGATACGAAATGGCTTGTTCTTTTCGATTAGCCCCTCGATCAGCGACGCATCCATCGGCGATACAATACTATTTTGCTCCAGAATGAGCAATTCCGTCCACACTGCGTTCCAGATAGAAATCGCCGAGCACGAGCACGTCCATTTTTGTGCGCAGAAAACAGTCGAGCGCTTCTTCCGGGTAGCAGACGACGGGTTCGTTTTCGTTGAAGGACGTATTGAGCACGAGCGGGACGCCGGTGAGCTCGCTGAAATGTTCGATTAACCGGTAATAACGCGGGTTCGTTTCCTTGTGCACGGTCTGGAGCCGGCCGCTCCCATCCACGTGTGTGACCGCGGGAATGAGCTGGCGTTGGCGGGAGCGGATCTGGAACACCTCCATCATAAACGGCACATCATCCTCCTGCTCGAACCAGTCCGCGACCGCTTCGCGCAAAATCGACGGGGCAAACGGACGGAAGGATTCGCGGCGTTTGATCTTCGCATTCAAAATATCTTTCATGTCGGCCCGCCGCGGGTCGGCCAGGATCGAGCGGTTGCCCAAGGCGCGAGGCCCCCATTCCATTCGGCCTTGAAACCAGCCGACGACCTTGCCATCGGCGATGGCCTGCGCGGTCTTGCGCAGCAGTTCTTCTTCGTGAGGAACCAGCACCATCGTGCAGCCTGCCTCGGCGATGTCGTTGTGTCGCCAGTCGAGCAGGACATGCAGCTCCTGCTCGGACGTGCCGGGACCGAGATAGGCAGTTTCCAACTTGGAATTCGGAATTTGGAGTTTGGAATTTACAAACATCGCCGCCCCGATTGCGCCGCCGGCGTCGCCCGCCGCGGCTTTCCCGTTCGCCACCGAGTTCATCGCGCAACCGCCGGCGAGCGCGAGATTATCGCAGGGATGCTGTTTGTGCAGCGCCTGGAGCAAAGCGAAAAACGCTTTTTCGTAGACGGCCTGGGTCGAGCGCGCGATGTCCTTGTGTCGTTGTTCGAGCGGCTCGTCGGGCTGGCGCGGTTTGCCGAGAAGATCGACAACTTCATCGCGATAAAGCGGCCCCACCTCGGGCGCGCAATCCTGCCAGGTGTAGGAAACATTGTCGGTGTGATGCCGGAAATATTTCAGGTTCAGGCGAAACGTGCCGTCACCCTGGAGGCGAAGGAGCTCGCGCAGTTCATCGAGAAAGCGCGGCTCACCATAGGGCGCGAGTCCCATCACTTTGTATTCATCGCCATAATGCGGGAACCCGATGAATTGGGTGAGCGCCGAATAAAAAATGCCTAACGAGTGTGGGAAATAAACGCGATTGTCGATCTTGAGAGAGGAACCGCGGCCAAACCCGAACGCGGTGCTGGCAAAATCGCCGAAGCCATCGATGGAAAGGCAGGCTGCTTCCTCAAAACCGGACACTAGAAACGCGGAAGCAAGATGGGCCCGATGATGCTCGACATGATGGATATCGGCCTTCAACTCCACCTTGTACTTCGTCTCGAGTGTTTCCTTGATCGAAGCGGCGCTGCGAATGTTTTTGATCTTCTGCCACATCAGTTTCGGATGCGGCCGGTGGGCGAGAACGAAACCGAGTCGCCGCCAATTATGCACACCGGGCTGGCGATTGATCGCGATGTGATCGAGGTCGGCTAAATCAACGCGGCCTTCGCGTAAGCAATAGTCGATCGCGTTCGTCGGCAGCCCGGCCCAGTGTTTGATCCGCCGGAACCGCTCCTCCTCCGCCGCGGCGATGAGTTTTCCATCGACAACCAGGCAAGCAGCCGAATCGCCGTGGTAAGCATTAAGACCAAGGATTGTCATTTCAGCGATAGACTTCGCGACGGTGCCCGATGGCTGAAATTGTCACTACTCGCGTCGTGCTGAACGGTGTAGAGAACTCGACAGTCACCAACTCTGATCCGAAACTCCTCGCGGCCTTTCAGACGCTTCGTTCCGGCTCGAAACGTGTCATCCTCTAACGATCGAATGGTCTTTCCGATTCGCAGCTGGATGTCACTCGCCAGTTTTGCCAGTTCTTTCTCGGCCGTTCGTGCAAAGACGACGCGCCACTTCATGCATCGATGTTCAAGTCTCTAAAGACTTCATCGATCGGTCGGGTCGGCTCGTTGCGTCGCTCCGCGATGGTCATCAAATCAACAAGGTCATCTCGCCACTCTTGGTTTTCGACAAGACGGGCAAAGACTCTTTCGCGCTCCGCTGGCGGCATCGCTTGAAGCTGCTGGATAAATTCTGTCGCGCTCATGAGTCGAATTTATTGTATCGGCGACGGAGGTTTTATTCAACCTGGCGGAGCGGCGGCAAATTCTCGCCGTACTTGATCATGAGTGCGGGCAGGCGGAGAGCCATGAGCACGCGCGGGGCGAAGAGGCGCGGCTCGGCGAGAAAGCGGATGAGCCAGCCGAGGTAAAAACGGTCGGCCCAATCGGGAATGGCCGTTTGGTCGCCGGTGATGAAACCGAGTGCGGCGCCGATGCAATGGATGGCGGGCCGATATTCCAGATGTTAAATTAAATAATGCCCGAGCTTCTCCTGCGGACCGCTGCCAATCGCAACCGCGACGTGTGCCGGGCGGTGTTGAGTGATTAGCTCGAGTAGATGTCGATCTTCGACATCGAAGCCATAACGCGGTGCGATGTAGCAATTGTCGATTTTGACCGGAAAGGCTTCGCGCTGCCCCCAGGCCAGCAGTTTCTCCTGCGCACGCGCACCAGGCAGCACCCAAAAAATCTCAGCGCTGCTGTCCCGCTTCAAAGCTGCGAGCAATTGTTTCAGGTATTTGAGCCCAGACAGGCGCTGCATTTTTTCCCGGCGAAGCAATCGCCACATGAGCACCATCAAACCGCTGTCGGGAATGGCGATGTCGGCGGCGAGCATGGCGCGGCGATAAGGCGCGTCTTCGCTCAAGCGCACCATGCCGGGCGCGGACGGAGCGACAAGGAATCCGCCGGCCGTGCGGATGCGAGCGACCGCCTCGACAGCTGTGCCGGTGAAAAACGGAATCCCGAGGATGTATTCGTTAGGCGCGGCCACGATGAGTCTGCCGCCGGCGACGGCGGCAGCTGCAATGTTAGCGATACTTTCATCGGCCTGCCATTGCGATATAATCGCGCAGCTTGAAAGCCGCGCTCGCGACCCCAGAACCGATAATTGTTCCTGCTGAGCGCGGCCTTGCCCGCTTGGCAACACTCGTTGCTACATTTGGCGCGCTCTGGTTTGTGCTCTGTCGCCAGCTGAGCGGCGAATGGTCAGTGAACGAGCAGTACACCTACGGATGGTTCGTGCCGTTTTTCTGCGCCTGTCTCTTCTGGCTGCGCTGGGAAGACCGGCCGGAGCCAGAGGTCAGAGGGCAGAGATCAGAGGTCGGAGATCAGAGGCCAGAGGTCAGAGGTCACAGGGCACAAGTCAGAAGTCACATAGCGATGACGGTTGCGGCCGTCGCGCTTTTGCTGCTGTTGCCGCTGCGCGTTTTTGAAATCGGCAATCCCGATTGGCGTCCACTGGGTTGGATCCATGCGGCCATCGTCGTGACGGTCACGTTGCTTGCGCTCTGGTGGGCGGGCGGGCGAGCGTGGCTCCGGCATTTTGCTTTTCCGGTAGCGTTTATTTTTGTGGCGGTGCCCTGGATCAGTCCGGTGGAGCAGCCGCTGGTGCAAGGATTGATGCGCGGCGTCGCCGCGGCGGCAACAGAGGCGTTGGCGCTGTGCGGAACTCCGGCGCAAGTCGAAGGCAATCTGATCCGGATCAGCAGCGGGGTGGTGGGAGTCAATGAGGCCTGCAGCGGTGTGCGCGCGCTGCAAACCGCACTCATGATCGGCTTGCTTTTCGGCGAGCTGAAACGCTTTTCGCCGGGCCGGCGCGTCGGCCTGGTCGTTGTGGCGATCGCGCTCTCGATCCTGGCGAATTTTGTGCGGACGTTTTTGCTTGTCCTGGTCGCCGCTG
>QHPZ01000016.1:10818-20412 GCA_003219225.1 Verrucomicrobiota bacterium
TCCGGCGCAAGTCGAAGGCAATCTGATCCGGATCAGCAGCGGGGTGGTGGGAGTCAATGAGGCCTGCAGCGGTGTGCGCGCGCTGCAAACCGCGCTCATGATTGGCTTGCTTTTCGGCGAGCTGAAACGCTTTTCGCCGGGCCGGCGCCTCGGCCTGGTCGTTGTGGCGATCGCGCTCTCGATCCTGGCGAATTTTGTGCGGACGTTTTTGCTTGTCCTGGTCGCCGCTGACAAAGGCATCAGTGCAGTTGATCGGTGGCATGATGTGGCCGGCTACTCAATTGTCGCGCTCGTTTTTATGGGAACGATGGCCGCGGCGGCATTCCTGCGCAGAGATCAGAAATCACAAGTCACAGGTCAGAGCGCAGAAGTCTCATCACTCGTCACCCGTCACTCGTCACCGCTTCATTTTTGTCGTCCGGCTTATTTAGCACCCATTCTGGTCTGGATTGTATTCGTCGAGATCTCTTCCGCCGCCTGGTATCGGGCGCATGAGCGCAACCTCGTGGCGCGCACGCGCTGGAGCGTGAGTTGGCCAACCGGCCAGGATGGTTTTCGCGAACTGAAGATCAATGAAAGCGTGCGGCAGACGCTGCGCTTTGATGAGGGCCGCAGCGCAAGATGGTACGCACCGGCGACTGTTATCGCTGGGAACGATGCGGCGACAGAATCGCCCGCGATTCCGCGCCTGCATTGCACGCTTTTCTTTTTCAGGTGGAACCCCGGCGGCGGTACTCTGCTGCGGGCGCGCGCCCATCGCCCGGAGATTTGCTTGCCGAGCGCAGGCTGGGAACAAACTGCTGATGACGGGGCGAGATCCTATCAAATCCAGGCAATTCGCGCACACGTTTTTTTGTCTGCAGCAAGATTGGACGGAACCGAAAAATTCCGCAGGTGCGCGCAGCGCTGTGGTAACGAGTGAAAGCCACGATTGGGGCGTGCTCGCCCGCATGCGCGCAGTCGAAGAGGGACTGCGCGACCTGGGTCAGCAAACGATGGAGCTCGTGTTTGTCACGACACAACCGCTGGGCAAAGAAACTGCCGAGGAAAAATTTGCTGCCCTGCTTCCCGAGTTCGTCCACGTGGAGCGATTACGGGTCGCGAGCGAGTAGTTGCCGGTAGCTGAGCGTCTGCTGGTTGCTATCTTCCGCCGAAAAATTTTCGCAACGATTGAAAGAGGCGATTGGGGAGAGTCACGGCCCTACGTCCAAAATCGTCGACTCGTTGGGCGTAGATCTCGGAGCCGCCGTGCACTTCGCAGGCGACGGTCGGGACTTTGTCGGCCGGCAGATCGATTTCGTAGGCTGTGCCCGCTGTCTGGCAGCCGGTGGCGGCAAGATGATTGGAGATCGCGCAAACGGCGGCGCGTTGCATTGGGACCGGCGCTTGCAAGTCCTGCGGCGGATAACGTTGCGCCGCTTTGTTCATTACCTGCACCCACACCGGCAACGCCAGCGCCGCGCCGTAACCGTGCGGGATAATTGTGACGGGCTGGTCGAAGCCCACCCATATTCCACAAGTCAGCGCGGTGGTGTAACCGACGAACCACGCGTCCTTATACTCGTCGGTCGTGCCGGTTTTTCCGGCAGCCGGCAATTTGAAGCCTAACGAGCGCGCGCTCGCCGCTGTTCCGGTGGTCAATACTTCTTCCATCAATTGCGAAGTCATCCAGTCCGCGCTGGGATCGCGTGCGGGCGCCGAGAGATGGGGGGCGCGGTAAATCGGATTGCGCTCCTGGTCGTCGATCCGCTCGATGAGATAGGCCTGCTTGCGCACGCCGTTGTTCGGAAAAATCGTGTAAGCGGCGGTGAGATTTTTCAGGCTCGCCTCGAATGCGCCGATGTAAATGGCCGCTGCGTGCGGCATTTTATCGCTCAAGTTCAGTGTGGTCGCGATCTTCTGCACGGCGTCCAGACCAGCGAATTGTCCGACACGCACGCTCATCGTGTTGCGAGAATGAATCAGACCATAGGAGCAGGGTTGGATGCCGACGTAGGTGCCGTCGGAATTGCCCGGCGACCAATTGCCCGCGCCATCGACTTCGCCGGGTTGAAGGGGATCATCGCTAATCGCCGCGCCCGGCAATAGACCCTCGCTGAACGCGACGGTGTAGACGAATGGCTTGAAAGCCGAACCGACCGGGCGATTGGCCGGCGGCAACGCGCGATTGAATTTGCTTTGCGCATAATCGCGCCCGCCGACAAGCGCGCGAATGCCGCCGCTGGCGTTATCGATGGCGACAACGGCGCCTTCGAGATAAGGCATGGCCGAGTCCTCGCCGTTCTCCGGCGGCTGGTAATTTGCCTTCCGTGGATGATTAAAATTCGATTGCCGCTCGATTTTGCCGAGCTGCGTTTCGAGGGCCTGCTGCGCGGCGTCCTGGACGGGCGGGTCGAGCGTCGTGTAGATGAACATGCCGCCGTTGTCGATTTGATCCTGCGTGAGCAGCAGATTTAGGTCACGCTGCACCGCATCCATCGCGTAATTTTCCTGGATTTGCAGCAGGCGCCTGGGATGTGGATTGACCTTGGCGAGCTTCGCCTGGCTGGCGTCAGCCGCGGAAATTTTCTTCACCTCCACCATGCGATCCAAAACGGCGTCGCGTTGCTGCGCCGCGCCCTCGGGATTTTTCAACGGCGAAAAGCGATTGGGACTGCGAATCACGCCGGCGAGCAGCGCCGCCTCGGACAGATTTAGTTTCGAAGCATTTTTGCCGAAGTAAGCCTGCGAAGCGGTCTCGACTCCGTAGCAACCCGCGCCGAAATAAATGCGGTTAATGTAAAGCTCGAGGATTTGCTGTTTCGTAAACTGTTGCTCGATGCGCAGGGCGACCATCGCTTCGAGCAACTTGCGGCTAAGTGTGCGCCCGCCGAGCGGCAGACTGTTGCGGGCGAGTTGCTGCGTGATGCTGCTCGCACCTTCCTTGGCCGAGCCGCTCAGCATGTCGCGCACAAGCGCGCGCAAAATCCCGCGCCAATCGACGCCGGGGTGCTGGTAAAAGCGCGCATCCTCGCGGGCCAGCAGCGCGTCGATAAACAGCGGCGAGATTTCGTTCAGCGAAACTTTGAGCCGATTCGCGCCCGCGAGGCGGCTGTAAATTTTGCCATCGACATCGAAGACGGTGTTGCGCTCCGGCATTTCGCCGACCTTTTTCATGTCGAAGCTGGCCGCCCACGCGCCGTAGAAAATGAAAACGCCCAGCGCAGCGGCAGCGACGGCCGCGCCGAGCGTGATCTTCCAGCCGTAGCGCCAGAGTTTACCGCGCTTTTTCTTTGTCGATCCAGCGCGGGCGAAGAGCTTCATCGTTGAAGAGATTAAAAAGTTACAAGAGTTACAAGGTTAAAACGGCCTAACCTTTTGACTCTTCAACCCCTCAGCGGTTCAACGATTTAACCCTTTTAACGTTGTAACCTTTTTAACAAATCAGAAATTCAGTTTCACACTGCCCTCATGAACTTCTGTCGGACAGGGAGCATTGAGTGGCACATCAGTCTGGGTTTCGCTCGCCTGGACGATTTTGTTATCGACCAAATATTTCTCGACCTCTTCGCCGCTGACATCGGCAAGCATCTGGCCGTTGATCTCGATACACGGCGAAAGCGGCTGCCCACTCTTGGTTTCCATTTCCCAGCGAAACGCGGGGTTTTGAATAATGTCCTTTTCGGTGTAGGGCAGATTGTATTTTGCGAGCACGGCGCGTACTCCGGCGCTCCAGCCGCAGTAAGTCTTTAGGTAAGCGGTGATTTGGGGATTATCCATCGCCCGCAATTTAGCACGCGACCGGCAAGATTACAGGAGAGATTGCCGCGCGAACGGTGCCCCTTCGCCGGGATCCGACTCCTTTTCGCTCCAGTTCCGAATCCCGGCGCCCTTAATTGTTTGGGTCACACCGCAGATGCTAAATCTGATTGCGCACGGGCCTGAGCGACTGGGTCAACTTGCGCAAACCAAGCTCCAGCCGCGTTTTGACTGTGCCGAGTGGCGCGCGCGTCGCAGCGGCGATTTCGCGATGGCTCATTCCGGCGAAAAACGCCAGCTCGATCGCTTCGCGCTGATAACGCGGAAGATTTTGCAGCCGCTGGTAAAGAAAGCGGCGCAGATCGGCGCGCTCGATTTCGCTGTCGGCATGGCGTGCCGTTGCGGTGGTTTGGGTTTGTTGCTCCAGGTGTGCTTGATAGCGCTCCTTCACCCGGCAATACGCCTGCTTGCGCCGCAGCCGATCAATCGCGCGTCGCCGCGCCACTGTCACGATCCAAGCGAGCAGCCGTCCGGTTTTGGGCGAGTAATGCGAAGCCTCACGCCAGACCTGGAGTAAAATTTCCTGCAGCACATCGTCAGCTTCGCCTTCTTCATGCACGACGTTGCCGATCACGGATTTCAGACGGCTGCCATGGCGCGAATACAACTCGCCCAGAGCCTCCGGTTGATGATCGGTGATTGCTGCGATCAGCGCTTCATCCGATACCGCGGCCGCGGTGTTAACCTCCAATGTCGGCTCTATCATAAGCTGTCCCGTTCGTTGCGAATGAAAAGACCATGAGAGGCAGCGGCAGCCGGCGCAATCGGGAGGCGCACCGGTTGAGCAATAGGTCAAATCCCTAGCCCTGTGGGACTTCTGCCGAGTCAGGCCGCGCGCCGAAACTGTCGCGCGAGATTCCACAGTCGCGTGCCCCAGCTCGCCCGAGCGGGACCCGAAGGAGGGGGCTGCTGCTGCTCGGCAGTCGGTTCATTTTGCAAGATCGACATGTTGGCGAGCACTTCGTCGGTCGGAATTACCCAATCCATCGGGATCGAATGACAGCCGCGGGTTGGACAAACCACGCGCAGCGGTCCCGTCCCGCGCGTCCCGCCGACCACCTGAATGTCGTGGCCGCGAACGATCCTCCCGCAGGCGAGGCAGTAACGTTTTTCGTCCAGTGAACGCCACGTGCGATACCGGTCGAGGTGCCGCAGAATCTGAAGCTTGTCGCCATCCGCGAACTGGATTGGGACCAGGAGAACCATAGCCGTTGAACCTTCTCAAGTCGGGAACGACGCGACAATCGGACGAACGGCAAATCACCGCATCAGTGAAAATCTCATGGCGCGTTTATAGCCGAGGCACAGCTGCCTGAAACCGCCGCCCAATCCCACATTTGCCGAACAAGTTCACGTCCATTCCCCGTGGGATGCGCGTTTGATGGTGAAATGAGAAACAAGAGGACAGTGAGCCGGCATCGTAGCGATGTTCCCAATCAAAAATTGTCGGCGATGGAGAGAATGGACCTTTATTGCGCGGCGCACCCGAGAGGTCCCTCAGCGGTGCGCCGTCCTCAACTGCGGATGCGCGGGCAGCTGTGGATCGCAATCCTTGGGCCGAGTATCGAGGAAGGCGTCGTCGGAATCGGGCCAACAATCGAAGCAGCACTGCGTGCATTCGACGCGCAATATCTGGTGGGTTTGCAGCCGCCGATGCAGACGATCCACAGACGCCTTGGACTCGGTGCATCGACAATCGGCCCGGCTTAAACTCGATCAACCCTCGATTGCCGGCGACGAGCGGCGGCCCGGGTGATGTTGCGTCTAGGCATTAAAGGGAGTTGGGATTACAATTGAGGCGCCGCTTGGGGCCACCCAAACCTGCGGATCATTAATGAGGGCCATGCCCGCAAAGCGAAAAACGAAAAACGTGGGAGCGCGGCGACGTCGACGATCTGTTCAGCGCAAAACTAAACCGCAGTTCGGCGCCGATGGCGCCACGGCAAAAGAAAAACCATCGGCCGCTTGCCCGATTGTGGGAATTGGCGGTTCGGCCGGCGGATTTGAAGCAGCGACGGAATTCTTGCGCCATTTGCCGCCGAAAACGGGAATGGCGTTTGTGATCGTGCAACATCTCGATCCGCATCATGCCAGCCGGCTTCCTAATTTGCCGACGCCAAAACCAAACACCGTTTACGTCCAGCCGCCGAACAAGTGCGTCATTGCAAAAGATGGCGCGCTCACATTGGTTGAACGCGAGAAGCGGCTTAACGTAGCGATCGACCACTTTTTTGAATCGCTCGCCGAAGAATGTGGATCGCGCGCTGTCGGGATCGTCCTTTCCGGCACCGGCAGTGACGGCACCGCCGGATTGCGCGCGATCAAAGCCGCCGGCGGCTTAACCTTCGCCCAAAGTGAAGAAAGCGCGAAGTTCGACGCGATGCCGCGAAGCGCAATTCGCGCCGGCTTTGTCGATCTTGCTCTGACGCCGCGCGAAATTGCGCGCGAGATCGAACGGGTCTCGAATCATCCCTATATCCGCGGGCCGTTGAGCGATCCGGAAGAAATCGAAAAAGCCGCTTACAAACAGGCGGACGATCTGGGCCGCATTTTTCTATCTCTGAAAAAGCAAACCGGCGTCGATTTCAGCGCTTACAAGGAAAGCACGCTAATCCGGCGGATCCAGCGTGCGCGACAACAAGAAAGAGATCCAAGCGCTCTTTGACGATCTGCTCATCAACGTGACCCGCTTTTTCCGGGACGAAGCAGTGTTCCGCGCGTTGAAGAAGCGTTTTTTGCCAACCCTGCTCAAGAACAAACGTAAAGATCGACAACCAGAACTGCGCGCATGGGTGCCAGGTTGCGCTAGCGGCGAAGAAGTTTATTCCCTCGCAATTTGTATTCTCGAAACTCTCGGCCGCAAGCCTTCCAAAATGCGAATCCAGATTTTCGGCACCGACCTGAGCGAGTCGGTGATCGAACATGCGCGGCTGGGAATTTATTCCAATGCGATCGAGAAGGACGTCTCGCCGGCGCGATTGAAACGATTTTTCGTCAAGCGCGACAGCACATACCAAATCCATCGCAATGTCCGCGACATCTGCACATTCGCGCGGCAAAACATCACCGCCGATCCGCCATTTTCGCGGCTGGACCTGATCAGTTGCCGCAACGTCCTCATTTATTTAAGCCCGGAATTACACAAGCGCTGCATCCCGCAGTTTCATTACGCGCTGACTGCGGGCGGCTACTTGATTCTCGGACCAGCCGAATCGGTGGGCTTATATGACGAGCTTTTCAAATTAGTGGACAAGAAAAACAAAATTTACGCGAAAGCAGCGGTGACCACGCCGCGCACGGCTGATCTTATCCCGCAGCGTGGCCTGGAACTCTCGCACTTCGGGACAAGATCGACCGTCGGCGCGGGGGCACATCTGGGGGGCGATCTTTTAAAAGTGGCCGACCGCATTATGCTGAGCGCTTACGCGCCGGCGGCGGTTGTGATCGATCAAGACATGCACGTCCAGCAGTTCCGCGGCCGGACTGACTTATTTCTCGAGCACACACCCGGTCCGGCGACATTTAATCTCGTACAGTTAGCGCGGCCGACTCTGGCGGCAGACCTGCGCGCCACGATTCATCGCGCCATCAAAACAGATAAGCCCGCCCGGAAAGAGCGAGCCAAAGTTAAGTTGAGCGGCAGAAGCAACGAAATAAATATTCAGGCTGTGCCATTCAGAATCCCCGCATCCGACAAATCGTGGTTGCTTGTTATTTTTGACGAGACCACCAAAGCGACCAAGCCGGAGAAATTGCCGCGGGCGTTGGGAAAAACGGCGACGGAGCGCGAAGTGGGCGAATTGCGACGGGAATTGGCCGCTGCCAAGGAATCGTTGCAGGCCATCATCGAAGAACAGGAAGCGACCAACGAAGAGTTGAAGTCGAGCAACGAAGAAATCGAGTCGAGCAATGAAGAGCTGCAATCCACCAACGAAGAACTGGAAACGGCGAAGGAAGAATTGCAATCCACCAACGAAGAACTGACCACGCTGAACGAGGAGCTGAGCAATCGAAATCTCGAGATGATGCAACTGACCGGCGAGCTGAACAATCTGCTGGCCAGCATTCAAATGCCGATCGTGATGGTGGACAACGCGTTGACGGTGCGGCGGGCAACACCGGCCGCGCGCACTGCTTTTAACATCCTACCCACCGATATCGGACGGCCGCTGACCGAGCTGCGGCCGAACATTGATGTGCCGGATCTGGAAAATGTTTTGCGCGAAGTGATCGAAACGTTGGGCACGCGCGAACGCAAAGTGACCGACCAGACCGGCCGCAAATATTCACTGCGAGTCCGGCCTTATCGCACAACTGACAACAAGATCGACGGTGCGGTTCTCACTTTGATCGACATCGATGGAGACAGCGACCGCGGATCGTCAAAAAAACGAAAACGTGGTGCGCGAGAAAAACAGGAAGTAACGACCGAGTGAAAGACCAGGGAAAAATCGCCCGGAAGGAAAAAAGAGCGAGGCGTAACGGCGCCAAGCTCGATTCCAACGGCCGGCGTGACCAAGGATCGTCCATTCGTGGACTGCGCCATCCAAAAACCGAACTGGAATCGGCCATCCAACGGTATGTCGATCTTTATGATTTTGCGCCGATCGCTTACGTCAGCTTCGACCGCGCGGGTCGGATCGAGGAAGCGAATCTCGCTGCAACCGAGTTGCTGAGTGAGCCGCGAGATTTGTTAATCGGACGACCGTTCGCGTTTTATGTCGCGGAGCTGGATTCGTTTTTGAAGCACCTGCTTTATTGCCGAACCTCGCAACAACAGGTGAAGACGGAATTGCCATTGAAGAGCAGAAAGGGCGAACAGATTCCAACGCTGCTTCTGAGCACTCCGATCACGTCGACGACGAGAAACGGCGCACTTCTCTACCAAACCGCCATCATTGATTTGCGAGACCCGAAGGCGCAGGAACGAACACTTTCCGAGCAGGCCCGGCTACTGGATCTGAGCAACGACGCCATCATTGTTCGCGATGCGGAGGACAGGATCACTTACTGGAACAAAGGTGCGGAAAAGATCTATGGCCACACGCGAGAGGAAGCCTTGGGAAAAGTACCGCACGCTTTATTAAAAACTAAACACTCCCAACGGCTATCGAAAATCAATGAGAAGCTGCTTCGTGAGAACCATTGGGAAGGCGAACTGGTCCACGTCCGACGTGACGGCAAACGGCTGACCATGTTTTCACGATGGGCATTGGATCGCGATGCAAAGGGAAATCGCGCGTTTATCCTGGAAACAAATAACGACATCACCAAACGCAAACAAGTAGAAGCCGCGTTGCGCCAATCAAAAGACCTTTTGGAGAAGCGTGTGCACCAACGGACCATCGCGCTACGCGTGGCGAATGCGGAGTTGGAACGCGAGATCGCCCGGCGCAAAGGTCTGGAAGGCGAAATCCTCGCCATCAGCGATCGCGAGCAGCAGCGGCTCGGCCAGGAACTGCACGACGGGCTGTGCCAGCAATTGACCGCCATCAGTTTCATGGCCCAGGCCACTGCGCTGCGGCTCAAACGTCATCGCGTGGTCGAAACCGAAGACATCGAAGAAATCGCGCAGCTGATTAATAGCTCGGTCGCGAGCGCGCGCAATATCGCGCGCGATTTGCACAAGGAGAAAATCGACGCCGCGACGTTTGAAGTCGCGCTGCGCGACCTGGTCAGGAGGAAAATGTGGAAAACACCCTGCCGCCTTGCCCTCAAGACCGAGGCCAACCTGCAGGACGACAAGATTGCCTCCGAGCTTTACCGGATTTTGCGCGAGGCGCTGATCAACGCCAA
>QHPZ01000116.1 GCA_003219225.1 Verrucomicrobiota bacterium
ATCTGATGAAGAATCGCCAGGGTTTGTTCGCGTGGCAGAAGCGCCACAAGAGGCACGAAAATCAAAGGTTCTTCGCCGTTCCATTTTCTGCAGTATTTCGCGACGGCAGGAATGATGTCCAAGCCGCTGCGGTCTGCTAGCCGTTTGGACTCACGCCAGAAGTGATCACCGAACTGGTCGTCTTTGCGCTGGTCGTCAAAGAAAGTCTTCTCGAGTTGAGCGAGATCACGTGCAAACCGATGCATCTGCTCAGCCGATGGTGTGGGCAGTCCGGCGGCCGCGGAAGCCAACGCTAGGCAGCCGATCGGCAGCACGAAGAGGTAGCGCATAGACCTAACGACCTAAGCTCAGCGACGGCGGCCACAAGACGGCTCGATTGCAACCGCGACGCGATGCCGCCGTTCGCTGCAGCGCATGGTTAGGTGACTGGCTTGCCAAGATAGTAAATGTCTTTCCCAGATGCGATCTGCTTCCGACAAGCGGCGTTCCACGTTGAATATGTCTTACCATACGGAATACGCTTCTGACTAAAAGCTAAAAGAGCCTCGAAGAAATACGGCTGGCCGGAAGCCTCTTGAAGCGTCGAACAGACCTGTAAACTGCGAATGCCCGACAGACCGAACTGCGACAACGCGGGGCGAACAGCAGTAAGCAATGGTTTCGGATCGACCGGATCGAACGCTCGCCCCCACGTGACGAAGAAGTGCTTCGTGCCGCGTTTATCAGTGGCTTTGATGGCTACGATTTCTTCCACCGCGATTTTGTCACCTAACGAGACACAAGATCAGCGACCGCGCGCGAAAACGCGCGCGGCTGAAAGCTGGACGAAGTAAATACACAAAAGTTACGCATCGGAGCGGGGTGCGGTTCGCTGCATCGCCTGGTTAGGCCTTGGGCGGTGCATCAGCTGCAGTATCGGAAGTGAAATTTTCTGCGAGGACCTCCAATGCCGAAGCACTCTCTTCGTCCGAGTTGGCGAAGACGAAACGACGCAGCGGAGGGCTGGGAGAGGCCAGCTCCGTAAGCGCGTAGAGAAACATGCCCTCGGGGTGCTGCGACATAATCGACGCAACGCCCTGAAACGTGAGTGAGAGGGGCCGCGCATCCAAGGTGCGCAACTCTACACGCACGCTGTCGCCCTGACGAGTGACGGACGTGATGGTGCTGTCGTGGATATCTGGCGGACCGACATAGGCAACGAACTCGGATGCGTTCACGACGTGAGAGGCCTAACTATGATTAGACCCAAAATTTTGTACGCGGCGAGATATTTTCGCGTGCACGAGACGATTGGATTTGTCGCTCGCCTGCTGAGGTTTGTCACGCTAGAAGGGAGCATGCCGCGTCCCAAAGCGCATTACTCTTTGACGCTTAAGAACCATCAAACCGGAGAGCGCCTGAAATTGGATCTTGTCGATCTTCCATTTGCCAACGGCCGAAATTTTCGGCTGCGAGTCGACGACCGAGAACTGATAAGCGATAACCCAATCGCTACTTGATCGCCCCAAGCTTCTTCAGATCGACGCGTTTGATCCACTCCCGCAATTCTTTCGGCTCGAGGTTTTGCACTTCGATTTGCACAAAGTAGCGGTTTGCGATCATGACCCAGAGCGAGGCGTGTTTTTGCTCGCGCTCGTAAGCTTCAAATCCGGGATTGCCGTCGATCGTGACCGATTTGCTGTAGCCCTCGAGGCTTTCGCTGCTTGTTTTCCAGGTCGCGGTCGTGGCGGCGACGTAATCGGGATTGGCCGCCGAATCGAGAATGCTGATTGAGACGAGCGGCGCGTCGTTCCCCTCGCCTTTGTGATAATCGCGATGAACGTTGGTGATTTTGAATCCGCCAACGTCGCTCGTCGATCCTTCCGGCTTGTCCGCTGTCCAGCCGCTCGGCGCCTCAGGTAAAATCGGCAGCAATTTGGGATAATCGACAACGTCCGGGACAAGGATCGGTTCGTTTTGTGCGCGCAGAGCAGTGGCCGCGACGCCCAAAAGCAACGCAACAATCAACCGCAACCAAGATGCGCCCCTTGTCATTCGCCTCCCGCTACTCGATTGACTTTGCCGCGGCGCTTTGTCAAGAGGCGATCCGTGGCGCGCTCGAGGCAACTGGCAATGGCATTGTCGATCCTGGCCGTGGCTGTGCGCCTGATCTGGATCGACGAGCCCTATATCGACACCTGGAGTTGGCGGCAAAGTGATGTCGCGGCCATTGCGCGGAATTATTTCCATAACGGTTTTCGTTTCGCTCATCCGCAAATCGATTGGGCCGGCAGCGCGCCCGGCTATGTCGGCACCGAATTCCCGATCCTGCCGTTTGGCGGCGCAGTTGCCTATAAGCTGGTCGGCATTCACGAATCGATTGGACGTCTCGAGACGTTAGTCTTATTCGCCATTTCGCTCCCGTTTTTCTTTTTGCTCGTGCGCGATAGCTTCGGTCCGACCGCGGCGGTGTGGGCACTCTTCTTTTATAGCTTCGCTCCGCTGAACCTTTTCGCCGGTCGTGAGTTCATGCCGGATGCGCCCTCGCTCAGCCTCTCGTTGATCGGCCTGTATCTCTTCAAGCGCTGGCTCGACCGACAAGCT
>QHPZ01000117.1 GCA_003219225.1 Verrucomicrobiota bacterium
AGCATGGTAATGGTGAAACGGCTGCAGGCCGCCAGGAAACAAATGCTTCGCCTGCGTGTCCACGATCCGATTTCTGAATCGGGAGCTGCCGTCGTCAGGAACGAACAACCGGTGTCGCCTTGAGCTGAAGGGAGCTTACACACTGTTGTGCATTGCAGCGGGCAATTGCGATTTAGCGATCAGGCGATTATGATCTGCGACACATTTTGTGCCGCAACGCAGCAAGTCATTCAATTTGGACGGGGCAAAAGTGACATCGGCCAGCGCCGCCGATGGCGCGAAAGAGAACCGCGACCTCATCGATACGCTGCGACGTTCGAAACTTTTTCGCAGCTACGAACAAACGTTTAGCGAGGCAACCGGACTGCCTCTGGCCGTGCGCCCCGTCGATTACTGGCAATTGGAACATCAGGGCAAAAAACACGAGAACCCATTTTGCGCGTTGCTCGCCGAGCGCCCGGCCACGTTGGCGGCTTGTCTGCAGGCGCACGCAGAGATGATCCAACATACCGGGGAATTGCCGCGCACCGTGACCTGCCCGTTCGGCTTAACTGAAACTGCGGTCCCGATCAAACTGGGCGAAAGAACGATCGGCTATTTGCGAATCGGACAAGTGCTGCGCCATATGCCGGCAAAATCGGACACGCGAAAAGTAAGCCGCGAGCTGGAACGGCACGGCGTAAAATTTGGCGCCGAGATTCGCAAAGCGTGGGACAAAAACCCGCTTATCCCGCCGGACAGATACAACGCGATCGTGCGGCTGCTGACCTTTTTCGGCGAGCAGCTTTCGGCGCTCGCGAATCAACTGATATTGGAACAACAAAACGCCGAGCCGCCGCTCGTGCAAAAAGCGCGCGAATACATCGACAAACACAAAGGCGACCCGTTATCGCTCGCCGATGTGGCGAAGGCCGCCGGGGCGAGTGTTTTTCACTTTTGCAAAGTCTTCCACCGCATCACCGGTTTGACCTTCACCGACTACGTCGCGCGCGTGCGGTTGGAAGACGCCCGGGCGCGGCTGCTCAATCCGAGCCTGCGTATCAGCGAGATCGCTTACGACGTCGGGTTTCAATCGCTCACCCAATTCAATCGCACCTTTAAACGCGTCTTCGGCCAATCGCCGACCGAATTTCGGACCCATCTCGCTTCCGGCAAACAACGCGGCAAAGCGGCATAAGCGAGAGCCGGTGCGAACGCTGTCAACATGAGCGAAGTACCGAGCGCGATTGACTCGGCAATCACCGCGCCACCGCAGCGCGCCGATGAGATTTTTCTGGAAGGACCGCGTTCTCGCTTCGACGAACTCATCACGCTCTTTCGGGTGATGTGGGATTTCCTGCGCGGATTTCGGGTCCTTCATTTCGTCGGGCCGTACGTGACGGTCTTCGGCTCGGCCCGGGTCAAGATCGACAATCCGTATTACGACCTTGCCCGACAGATGGGCGCGGCCATTACCCGGCTCGGGTTCACGGTGATGACCGGAGGCGGGCCGGGCATCATGGAAGCAGCTAACCGCGGCGCGAAAGAGGCCGGTGGACGCTCCGTCGGCTGCAACATCGAGCTCCCGTTTGAACAACGCCCGAACGCGTATCTCGATCGCTGCGTGACCATGCACTACTTCTTTGTCCGCAAAACACTGCTCGTGAAATACTCCTACGCCTTCGTCGTCCTTCCCGGCGGCGCCGGCACACTGGACGAATTATTCGAGGCCCTCACTCTCATTCAAACCGGCAAGATCAAAAACTTCCCGGTCGTTGTGATGGGAACGGATTATTGGCGCGAACTGACCGGATTCATCGATAAAATGGTCGCGACTGGGATGATAAGCGCTTCCGATCTAAAACTGATTTATGCCACCGACTCGGTCGAGGACGCGATCGCCCACATCGAGACGCACGCGATCAAACCATTCGGACTCCGACGTGTCACGCGTGGTCGCCGCCATTTTCCGTGGCTCGGCGAGCGAAGCCTGCAAAGCGTCACCCGCGCTTCGTAAAAGCGTCACCGATCAAGGAAATTGCTCCTCGCGTCCGACTGAGGTTTTACCATTCGGGCTCGTGAAGGCAGCGGGCGATGATCACGGTGTAGAGCGCCATCATTGCTACGACTCCAAATACGATCAGGTATTCCATATTTAGCTCCTTTGTGAACGCAGATTAGGCGCGCGCCTTCTCGTGCGCTTCGCATCGCTTGCCTTTTCCTTTGCAGAAATTGCTTAGTGCAAAAGCCGCCGTTTTTCGCCTGAGCGCAATTTCGGCCTAACGAATGCCAAGCAGCGCAGAGCGCGTCCCGCCCTCGGCCGACTACTGGTTGGGTGGAGGTGACGATAATGGCACCGCTGAGTCAGTTGAGGCAGGTCAGCCAAAACCGGACGCGCGCCGAACCGGTCGAGATCTGGAAGGCGCGCAAGTTCATCGAGGCACACTCCGCTGAAGAACTCTCACTGAGCAAAGTAGCCAAGGCTGCCGGCATCAGTCCGAATTATTTGAGTGAGAAGTTCAAGCAGGTAACGGGTATAAACTTCGTCGATTATGTCGCGCACGCGCGATTCGAAAAGGCGAGCGAACTTTTGCACGATGTCGATCTTCGCATCAGCGAAATCGCGTTCGCCGTTGGCTTCCAATCGCTCTCCCAATTCAATCGCGTTTTCAAAAAGCTCTCCGGTAAATCTCCGACCCAGTTCCGCGCAGAACGAGGAAGGCCCGGCTGGACCTGATCGTCAGCAGCGGATGAGTTAGCTTTCGACAGTGCCAACTCTAACGGCACTGGCAGATGGTGCGCTCCTTCTCCGTTCGCTGAACGACGAGTCAATGCTCCAGCGGCCCGGCCCGTAAAAAACGATGAAGAAAAAGATCCAGCAATTGACGAGCGCCAGCTCGCCTCCATTCATGATCGGAAAAAATTTCGCGGCGACCGTCGGGACGGCACCGACGTAAAACATGAAATAGGCGACCGCCATTTCACCGCTTGCGATAAATGCGGCGAGGCGCGTCAGCAGTCCAAACGCAATTCCCAATCCGCACGCAAGTTCAATGATCCCGGCGGTGAAAGCCATCCCCGAGGCGCCGTGGCCACCGCCTGGGAAAGCGAGAAGTTTTTGGCTGCCGTGACACGCGTAATTCAATCCAATAATCAGCCGCACGAGGCAGTAAACCGGGTCGGCCAATCGATTGAGCGCGTTCATGGCGCGAGGCTGACTCATGTCGATCTTGGCTGTCAAAGGCAATCGCCAGCGACAGAATTATTTTCCGTAGAAATGCGTAGTCGATAATTCGTTCCGCTGACAACACTTCGCTCTGTGCTCGATCTCCGCTCCGCGGGCTGCCGAAGGTTTCGCAGGACTGCTCGTTTCAACGACGCGCTTGACAAGGGCGACTCATTTCACGCGAGCACAAATAACGCGGAGCAAATCGCAAGCATTGCGCAGCCGCAGTGGCGTGGGGCCGACACACTCATCGGCAGCATGCAAGCAAGAACAGTCGTTGGTTTTCTCGTGCTCCTAACTTCCGCAGTCGCGGCGTGTGCCGGCAGTTGCGAGTGGAAAGCTCCGCCCACCGCGGTAAATCGCCCAAACCCGGTGCCGTCGAACGCGAACACAATCGCGCTGGGACAGAAACTCTACACCGCGAACTGTTTCACGTGTCACGGTGAGAATGGCAAAGGCGACGGGCCGGGCGCCGCCGCCTTGGAAAAAAAGCCGGCCGACCTCGGCGCTTGCATCAAGCAAAACAACGAAAGCGACGGATCGCTCTTTTGGAAAATTTCCGAGGGCCGCTCACCGATGGTTTCCTGGAAAGGGGCGTTGTCGGAAACGCAACGATGGGAGCTGGTGAACTACATCAAAACTTTTGCCGGCAAATAAATGAACCGGAGCTATTTCTCGTTTCTCAATCGGATAATCGTCTGCGGACCCACGGCGCTGGCCTTCATCGTCATTCCCTTGTCAGTCAGCGCACAGGACGTGAATTCGACCTCGTCCGATTACGTGTCGCGTGCTGAGTACGACAAACTGAAAGCCGAACACGAGGCGATGAAGCAGGAACTTGAGGCGTTAAAAGCCACCGTTCGGCAGATGGCAACTGCGCCATCGCCAGGAGCTGCACCTGCGCAGCCGGCGGTGCCGGCTGAAGGACCGAGCGAGAACAAGCAAGTCGTCACGACAACATCGACAGTCGACGAATTGCGCCAGGAAGTGGACGCACTCAAACTCCAGATCAAGGAAACATTTCCTGGCACGACCAAATTCCTTCTCGCCGGTTATGGGACCGCCGCATTCACCGCGCGCAGCGGTGAGGACCCCTTTTTCGATGCCGCTTTTAACGCGCTGTTTTTGTGGAAATTGACCGACCGTTTGTTCTTCGAGGGTGAAATGGAGCTCGAATTTGAAGATGAGGCGACCGACCTGAATCTCGAAGTCGCGCAAGCCTCTTACCTCTTAAACGATTACATGACGATCGGCCTCGGCCGCTTCCTCAACCCGATGAATTTCTTCGTCGAACGCCAGCACATGAACTGGGTGAACAAACTTCCCGACAAGCCGCTCGCCGTTTACGACGGTATCTTTCCGGAGTCGGAGATGGGCGCACAGTTGCGCGGCGTCATTCCGATCGGACCGACGAAACTCGAGTACGCAGCCTTTGTCGCAAACGCGCCCGGGCTGATCACCGAATCGGATGACGTCAGCGAAATCGGCATGCTCGATTTCGACAATGACGCCAATTTCGGCGGCCACGTCGCCGTCGGTGGCCACGTCGGCTTTATTCCAATTCCGGAAGTGGAAGTGGGCTACGGCATTCAGCGGTCGAAAGTCGGTCCGCGAGACCAGGCGGTGGAGAACATTTTGCAGTCAGTCGATGTGAATTATGTGCGCGACGCGACCTGGCTCAAAGGTCTCATCAACTTGCGCGCGGAGTGGGGCTGGTCGCATGTCGACCATTTTGTTTACGACGCGGACGGTTCGCAGGGCTTCGGGCCGCTCTCGTTCAACAATAATCGAAACGGCGGCTACGCGCAGATCGCCTACCGGCCGACTCACCTCGACAATGACATTGTAAGAAATCTCGAGGGCGTTTTCCGCTACGACCGGATCAATCAAATGCACACGCCGGTTGGGTTTGACGAGCAACGCTGGACGTTCGGCCTGAATTACTGGGTCACGCCGAGCGCAGTCCTCAAACTTGCTTACGAAGTGGACGATAAGAACGGCGGCGCGCGAGACCAGAACGCCTTTATGATGCAAGCCGCAGTCGGGTTTTAATCATGACAAAAATTCTCACCCGAATCTGCAAGTGGATCGGTGTGCCCGGTGCAATCATTGTTGTTTCGTGCGGCGGCCTCACCTGGTTGATTGGCTGCGCAAGCAACAAACCAAGCGGCGAAGTCTCCGCCGGAGCAGCGCACCCCGAAAAGAGCGGCGCACAACTATGGGCGGAAAATTGTGTCCGTTGTCACAACATTCGCTCCCCCGGCTCGCTCAGCCCGGCGCAGTGGGAGGTTGCCATGATGCATATGCGCGTCCGCGCCAATCTCACGCCCGAAGAGCACAAAAAGATTCTCGAGTTCCTCAAATCCAGCGGCTAGCTCGACCTATGGTGCTTAATGAGGGCGAATACGTTCACATCATTCACCGGCAGTTTTTTGCCGATGACGCGCAGCGCCATTTTGTCGGAACAGTCGAAAGCCACGAGGGCAACATTGTGCGGGTGCGCGGCTACCTCTTTGCCATGGACCGGAAGCGGAACGAGTTTGTCCGGCGGGAGCAATTGCGGACGCGGGTGATCTCGTTAGGCAATGGCGTGATCGTCAATGTCCTGCCGTCGCATGTTAAGATCGACAAGATCACCTACAGCCATCGTCCTAACGGCGACATCCTGGTCACCGACGGGACCAGCTGGCATCTCGACATCACGCATCTGTGATGTTTCGCCTTTCGCGCGAGCCGCCTTCGGCAGCACCGATTTTATTCGATATTAAGTCCCTCATAGGTTTCGGCGACGATTTGGTCGACCACGGCTTTCATGTCGTTCGTCCGCGCAAAGGCGGCGAGCTGGCGGTCGGCGCCAGTGCCTTCGCGCATGATCCGCTCGATGTGTGCCATCTCACGCTGGCTGCCGAGCTCGTGCACCTCCGTGGAGACGAACTCGAGCAGTTCACCTAAGAGACTGCGCATATCAACTTCGGATTCCTTGCCAAAATCGATCAGTTTGCCGTCGATGCCGTAGCGCGCCGCGCGCCAGCGGTTTTCATCGAGCAATCTTCGGCGATAAACGCGAACGGTGATGTTTTGCCAGAGCAACTTGTGCAGCTTCGCGATGATCGCCTGAATCAACGCCGCGATCGCGAGGGTGTCGTCCACGCGGGTCTGAGCGTCGCAGACGCGCACCTCGAGTGTGTCGAAGAAGGGATGCAATCGAATGTCCCACCAGATTTTTTTGGGATTGTCGATGCACCCGGTTCTGACCAGTAGTTTGCAGTAATCTTCATACTCGGACAGCGACTCGAACGCATCGGGAATGCCGGTGCGCGGAAAACGCTCGAAGACTTTCAGACGATAACCTTTCAGGCCGGTGTTATGTCCGACCCAGAACGGCGAGTTGACCGAAAGCGCGTAGATGTGCGGCAGGAAGTAACGCGCCTGGTTCATGACGTGGATGGCCATCTCGCGGTTGGGAATGCCGACGTGGACGTGCAAGCCGAAGATGAGGTTCGCGCGCGCGACCAGTTGCATGTCTTTGACGATCTCCTGGTAGCGCTCGCCTTCGGTGATGAGTTGGTCGCGCCAGTGCGAAAACGGATGCGTGCCGACAGACGCGATTTTCAGTCCGCTGCGACCGGCAAGGTTCGCCAGCTTGCTGCGAAGATCGACAACGTGCGTGCGCGCATGCTCGACGGAATCGCAAATCTCAGTACCAAGCTCCACCACACTTTGATGCATCTCGGGTTTGATCTGCTCTTTGAGCAGAACTTTGCCGCCCTCGAGAATCTCCTGAATGTGCGACCGCAGGGTGAATCTGTGGTCCTTCATTAAATCAGGTAGGGACGTTTCTCCGAAACGTCCGTGGAATTATGACACCGCGCGCGCGAAAAGAAAATTAGCCGGACGCTTTAGAAAAGCGTCCCTACCTGCGATATCGCTACGCGAGCTCGCTCAATGACCGCTGCGTTGCCGCAGCTTGCACGAACTTGCCCCAGCTTAAATTGTCGCGGCCGGGGACGTGCTCGCGCGCTTTGCGGATCGCCATTTCAGCAACGGCTTCAACAACCCATTCGAAATTTGCCTGCCCGACCGATGCGGCTTCGGCGTCGGGGGCGGGGTTGCAAAAATCGATCGCCATCGGGACGCCGTCGCGAATCGCAAACTCCACCGTATTCAAATCGTAGCCGAGAAATTGATTCAGTCGCAGCACGCCCTCTTCGACTTTCTCCAAAATTTCTTTGGGCGCCTGCCACTCGGTTTGATAACGCAGATGATACGGATGTCGCGGCTCATACGGCATGATTCGAACATGGCGTTGATCGATCGAGTAACAGCGAAAGTACATGTCAAACTTCACTTCCTCCTGCAACATCATCACGAGCTGTCCCGTCTCGTTATAGGCGCGGAAAAATTCGTCGGAGTTATGCAACCGATAAACATTTTTCCATCCACCCCCGGCGAAAGGTTTGAAAAACGCCGGCCAGCCGACGTACGCGAAAATCTCTTCCCAGTTCATCGGATAGGCGAGATTCCGAAACGATTTGTCGTTCGTGTCGTTATTGAAAAACTTGTCGTCCGCGCTCCACCAGAACGGGTTGTTCACCACGGCCGTGCCTGTCAGCGCCCCGTTCTTGAGCCAGGCGCGATAAAACGGCACGTCCTGCGAGATGCGATCGATCACCACATCGTACCCGCATGGCTCGCCCTGAATCACCCTGTCGATCCGGACAAACTCCGCCACGACGTCTTTGCCGCCGGTCTTCTGGTTCACCCGCTCGATAAATGCGGGCGGAAAACTGTGCTCCTGACCAAAAAGGATGCCTATTTTTTTCATGATGAGTTCTCCACAGATTGCGCAGGTTTACACAGATTGTAGGTCTGTCCTCTTTGGTTCAATCTGCGAAAATCTGTGAAATCTGTGGACGAAAACCCGCGTCACAACTTTGACAAATAATGCGGGAGCATGTCGCGCCAGTAGCTCCAGTCGTGGCCACGCCACTTGCCGTCGTCGAGCCAGTGTTTGATGCCTTTGGAGTTTAGGATTTCGGACAGGCGATAGGATTCGTGGCGGGTGTTGTCCCATTCGCCGGTGCCGATGACGATACCCATGTGATTGTATTTCCAGGGGTCGGTCGTGTTCGGCAGATATTCGTAGGGGCTGTTGAAGTAGATGTTGTCGTCGTGATAGCCATCGAAGAACGAACTGATGTCGAATGACCCGCTGAGGCTGATGAAATGGCTCACCGTGTCGGGATGGCGAAAGGCAATGTTGGCTGCGTGATACGCACCGAGACTCGCGCCGCAGACCGCCACGCGAGGGGCCGAACATTCGCGTCGGGCGAGGTCGAACACTTCGCGGACAATCACGTTTTCGTAGGCGTTGTGCGTCTTCATCCGGTCGGCCGGGTGAATCGATTCGTTGTAAAAACTTTCGAGATCGATCGCGTCCGGGCAGTAAACGGTCACTTTGCGATTGTCGATGTAGGATGCGACCGAGCCGACCAGACCGAAATCCTTGTTCTGGTAATAACGGCCGAATGAGGTTGGAAAAATAATCAGCGGCAGCCCACCGCCTTCGCCGAATGCGAGCATTTCAAACTCGCGGCTCAGATAGGGCGTGTACCATTTGAGGTGGCGCTCGTTCATCAGAATTCGAAAGGCAGAATGGACAGAATTTTCAAAATGAAAGTGAGCGGCTGAACATTCGGTTTCATTCTGTTCATTCTGTCAAAGCAATTTCGCCGTTGGGTCAAAGCACGTGTGGACAAGATCGACATCTTCAGCGAAGCGTCTCGCCGCGATGCCCAAACACACGCTCACCGGCAACATCAAACGGCATCGCGCGTTTGCTTCGAAAGTGCTCGGCAACCGGCGCGATGTGCTGGTGTATTTACCACCGGGGTACAGCCGCTTCTCGCGCAAGCGCTACCCGGTTTTATACATGCACGATGGCCAGAACGTGTTTGATGCCGCCACATCCTTCGCCGGGGTGGAATGGGGCGTCGATGAAACGGCCGAGCGATTGATCCGCGCGAAACTGATCGAGCAGCTTATCATCGTCGCGGTCGCGAACATGGGCGAAGATCGCGTCCACGAATACGCGCCGACTCCCGGGGTCATCGAG
>QHPZ01000118.1 GCA_003219225.1 Verrucomicrobiota bacterium
CGAGCAGGTGCAAAAAATGGACAAGCGCCAGTTTTCGTATGTGGCCGGGCCGCTCGATTCGGGCTTTTACGTGAACTTTGTTTTTGAGGCAGATCCGCAGCTCATCACCAAGCTGCGCTCGAAGTTCAAACTTGATCCCGAAGTTTATCGTCAGCATTACCAGCGGCTCTCCGAAAAAAAGCAGAAGCAGGAAAAGCCCGCGAAAAAGTTGGCGAAGGCGAAATGACCTCGCTATAAACGAGGCATGCCCAGCTTCAACAAAGTCATCCTGCTCGGAAATCTCACCCGCGATCCCGAGGTCCGTTACACGCCCAAGGGCAGCGCCGTGTGCGACCTTGGCATCGCCGTTAACCGCCAGTACACGCTCGACAGCGGCGAAAAACGCGAGGAGGTCACCTACGTCGATGTCGTCCTTTGGTAGCGTCTGGCCGAAATCGCGGGCGAATATTTGAAGAAGGGCCGCCCGGTTTTTATCGAAGGCCGGCTGCAGATGGACACATGGGACGACAAACAAACCGGTCAAAAACGCAGCAAGCTGCGCGTGATCGGTGAAACCATGCAGTTACTCGGCAGCCGTCCACCGGCTGGAGCAGCTGGTGGAGAAGGCGGCGACGACGATCGACAGTCGCGGGGCGCGAAACCAACCACGCCGCCGCCCAAACCTGCTGAGTCTGCCGAGCCCGACGAGGACGAAATCCCGTTTTAGCGGTGGCATCGGCATCCTGCCGATGGGACATGGGCTGGAAGCCCATGCCACAATCTTGAGATGAACTCGACCGAGGCGTGCATCGCGCTCAATATGCTGCCGACTGTCGGCCCAGTGCGGTTGCGCAAACTCCTTGAAGTCTTCGAAAAACCGGAGCGCGTGCTCGCGGCCAAACGCGACGAGCTGCGCAAGGTGGAGGGCACCGGCAGGGAAGTGGCCGATCAAATTTCGAAGTGGGAATCGATTGTCGATCTTACCGCGGAGCTGGAGCGGGTGCGGGAGTTTGGGGCGACGGTCATTACGCAGGAGTCGCGAGCGTACCCGAAGCCGCTGCGCGAAATCCACGCGCCACCGATCGTGCTCTACGTCTGGCGCGAATTGCAGGAACGCGATCATCACGCCATCGGGATCATCGGCGCGCGGCGGACCACGCATTACGGCACGGAATCAGCGAAAAAACTTGCCTATCAGCTTGCCTACGCGGGTTTAACCGTGATCAGCGGCCTGGCACGCGGGATCGACACCGCCGCCCATCAAGGCGCGCTCGCCGCCAAAGGACGCACGATTGCGGTCATCGGCTCGGGCCTATCGAAATTGTATCCAACGGAGAACCGCGCGCTGGCGGAAAAGATCCGCGACGGCAATGGCGCGATCGTCTCGGAGTTCTCGATGGAAATCGAACCCGATCGTCAAACGTTTCCGATGCGCAACCGCATCATCTCCGGGTGGAGCCACGGGATTCTCGTGGTTGAAGCTGGTTTGAACAGCGGCGCGCTCATCACGGCCGCGCAGGCGCTTGAGCAGGGCCGGGCCGTGTATGCCGTTCCCGGTCATATCAACGCGCCGAGCGCAATGGGTTCAAACCGCCTCATCCAGCAGGGCGCGAAGCTCGTCATGGAGGCGAACGACGTCCTCGAGGACCTGCAAATACTTTTGCCCGAAACCAAGCCGTCGCCCGAAGCGGCGGCACGGCCGCTGCCACCGCTTTCAGTTGACGAGATCACGGTGCGCAGCAAGTTGGCCAGCGCCGCAGTTTCCGGCACTTTGTTGCAGCTGGAACTGAAGCGTCTGGTCAAGCAGTTGCCCGGCAAATATTTCGTCAAGCTTGGCTGAGTTGTTAGGCCGCGGTGGGCGCGCGGTTTGCTGCCGACTTGCAAAAGAGCCACATCTGCGGTTCGATTCCCGCCTCCCATGTCCAAAGCATTCGTCATCGCCGAAAAACCGAGTGTCGCGAACGATATCGCCCGCGCGCTCGGTGGTTTGAAGAAAGTCGACGAACATTTTGAGGATGACCGATACTTGATTTCCTCCGCTATCGGGCATTTGGTCGAGCTCGCCTTGCCGAGCGAACTGGATGTGAAGCGCGGCAAATGGAGCTTCGCCAATCT
>QHPZ01000119.1 GCA_003219225.1 Verrucomicrobiota bacterium
AGACAAAGCAAAACGCCGTCGCCGGCAGCATCCGGCCCGGATGCGAACTCCCCATCACGGCCGGAAATTTGCGGACCAACCACGTATCGATCCCGAGGTTCCAATTAAAAAAATGTTCCACCAGCGTCAGTCCGCCCAAGGCAATTACCGTTATCGCCAGCACCGTTGCGAACACGCCGATCGGTTTCGTGAGCTTTTTACCTGCTAAAGACACCAGCACCGCACCGCAAAGTAAAAATCCCGCCGCGATATTTGGCTTCAGCGGGGTCGATCCGGGAATAATCGATCTGAGCGATTCAATATTGGCCCACCAACCGAACAGAACCACACCGCCCAAGGCAATTGACAACATGCCTGCGGCCTGAGCGAAAGTTCGGTGATGCAGCCAATGAGCTGATTTCGGAGAAACCGTCATGACTGACTGGATGACGAGCAGGTTCCTCGCCCTTCGACCCGCGGATTAGGCCTTTTTCTCCGTGGTAAGGCTTTGGCTCCGCAGCCTTCTTGCCAGGATCGCCAGGATAGCCGTGACGCTCTTGGATTATGAGCCAAAGATTTCCAGAAAAGCGACTTCGATGGCGAGCGCTTCCTGAATATTGCGCCCGAGATGGTCGCGCAAATCTTCCAACCGGCGGACGCGGCGCAGAATTTGCGCAGGAGTAAAGTGGCTGGCCAGTTCGGCTGTTTCTTTTCTTGCCGCGGCCAAATCGCGCATCGGCAGACCGCGGTTGGCGCGGAGCACATCCGACCACCATTGGAACAATGTTTCCAGAAGGGCAGCGCGGCGCTGGATGGACAAACTCTCGCTCAGCGCCTTGTAATATTCTGCGCGCTCGTCCAACCAGGTGCCGTCGGTCGCGTTTTGGTAGCGCGCCTGCTCGCGTTTCAACGCCTCGGCGTGTTCCATTTTGATTTGATCACGAATTGCGCCGAGCAAACGCTGGAATCCCTGCGCGAGCGCGTAGGCATCGCGGACATTCGGCGAGGCCACGCGAGCAGATTCGCGCAGGAGGCGGACGAGCTCTGTTTGCTCAGCGGTCGCCTTTTGTTCTTCAGCTGGTTGGAGAGGAATCGCGATGCAACGTGAAATGATCGTCTCTGGCAACATTTCGGGCATGGCCGTGAGCAATAACAACAGAGAATCCTTGGGAGGTTCTTCCAAAGTCTTGAGGAACGCGTTCGCAGCCTGCGGCTGGAGCCGATCCGCATCCGCGAGGATCGCGACCTTGCGGCGACCATCACTCGCACGCATTTGCAGCGCGTGCTCGAGGGCGCGGACCTGCTCGATCACGATCCGGCGCGATTTCGATTCCGGCTCGGCCACAAAAGTCTCCCGCGCTGTGCCAGAAAATACATCGGCCGGGCGGCTGCCATTCACCAGCTGCGCCAACTCGGCCGCAAGCGAACGCTTGCCGCTGCCGGGTTGCCCGCAAATCAGATATGCGTGCGCGAGCCGCTTCTGCTCATGTGCACGCCGCAAGTACTGGAGCGCGGCTGTATGCGAGAAAGCCATCGCTAAACTTCTGACCTCTGACTTCTGACCTCTGCCTTCGCGAGATTTGGAAAACGGGAGCAGACCGTTTTCCAAATCTCGTTGTCGATCTTGTCTGCCGGTTGTGCGCCATCGAGCAGGACAACGCGATTCGGTTCGCGTTCGGCGATCTCACGATACCCGCCACGGACGCGCTCATAGAATTGCGTCGGCTGCTGCTCCATTCGATCGGGACGCCGCGGAGTTTTCATGCGCGACTGCGCCGTCTCAAGATCGACATCGAGCAGAAAGGTCACGTCGGGAATGCAATCACCGACGGCGAATGCATTCACTTGCGCGACCAGTTCTGGATTCAGTCCGCGCGCGGCACCCTGATATACCGTTGTCGAATCGAAAAATCGATCGGCAATTACGCAAACACCGCGTTCGAGGGTTGGTTTGATCACTTCGCGCACGAGCTGACTTCGGCTCGCGGCGAAGAGCAGCAGCTCAGTCTCGGCCGTGATCGCGGCGTTGTGCGGCGCAAATTGCAGAAGCTCGCGAATCGATTCGCCGATCGGAGTGCCGCCTGGCTCGCGTGTGACCAAAAAATCGACGCCGAGTTTTTCCAGACGCGCGGCGAGCCGCCGGACCTGAGTCGATTTCCCGCAGCCCTCCGACCCCTCGAATGTGATGAATGGCGCGCGCGACATCAGTCTCGACTGTGAAATAAAGCCGCGCGATTGTCGAACCCGTGCGTGCGATCGCAACATGAAAAACTGCTGGCTCGTAAAACAGGAACCTTCCGACTATTCGTGGTCCGATTTCACACGCGACCGCGGCACGAGCTGGACGGGAGTGCGTAACTACACGGCGCGAAATAATCTGCGTCGGATGAACAAAGGCGACGAAGTCCTGTTTTATCACAGCGGCGAGGAGAAAGCGGCAGTCGGCATCGCGCGTGTGGCAAAGACAGCTTACCCGGATCCGACGGCGCGGGAGGGCGACTGGAGCGCAGTCGATCTCGTGCCGATCAACGCGTTGTCGCGCGCGGTGACGCTGCGGCAGATCAAAGCCGAGCCGCGTCTCAAGAACATCGCGCTTGTCCGTCAATCGCGGCTGTCAGTCATGCCGCTAAGCGCGGCAGACGGCCAAAGGCCGGCATTTTGTTACCATCGCGCCCGGAGGTCGCGATCCACCTTTCGCCTTGTTCAAAGCGACCAGTGCGCCGAAATTTGCAGCCGGATGAGTTCGTTGGCGGCAACGCAATATCTGCCGGTCGTCGCGACCGGCAGTGCCACTCAGGATTTCCTCGTCGTTTCGGTCCATGACGTTGCACCGTCGACGCGACCGATCATCACGCAGATCATGGTCGAACTCGCGCGGCAGGGCGTGCGCAGTTGTTCGCTTCTTGTCGTGCCCGATTACCACCGCCAGGGCCCGTCCATGCAAGATCGACAATTCGTCGCCTGGCTGCGTGAGTTGGAAACCGCCGGACACGAGATCGTCATTCACGGCTATTTTCATGAGCGATCGCGGCGGGGAGACGAAAGCCTCTTCGAGAAGTTCGTCACGCAAATCTACACCAACGGCGAAGGCGAATTTTACGATCTCCGCTACGGTGAGGCGCTGCGTCGAATCAAAACCGCGCGGGAGGAATTTTGGACGAACGGTCTGAAGCCGCGCGGATTCGTTGCGCCGGCGTGGCTGCTCAGTCCCGAAGCCGAACGCGCAGCGCACGATGCCGAAATGGAATACACCACGCGCCTGCGCACAGTCCTCGACCTGCGGTCGCGTGAAACCTTCGCCGCGCGCTCAATCGTTTACAGTGTTCGAAACAGCTGGCGCCGCGCCACAAGCCTGCTCTGGAATGCGGCGCTCGCCCGCGTGCTGGCGCAGAACCCTCTCCTGCGCGTGAGCATTCATCCGGCGGATTATTCTCATCCGATCGTTTGGCGGCAGATTGTCGATCTAATCAAGACTGCAAACGGGAGCCGCACGGTGACGACTTATCAGGATTGGATCGGCCAACAGCGCGTCCGGCGCGCGGCCTGAGCTCATGAGCAAGTGCGACCTCCACATCCACTCGCGCTACAGCGCGCGCTCGGAAGAATGGCTCTTTCGCCGGCTGGAGTTTCCCGATAGCTACTCCGATCCGCGCTGGCTTTATCAGCAATTGCGCGAGCGCGGCATGGATTACGTCACCATCACCGATCACGACACGATCGAGGGTTGTCTCCAAATTCGCGACCTGCCGAATACGTTCATCAGCGAACAAGTCACGACCTACTTTCCCGGCGACGCTTGCAAGATCCACCTCCTGGTCTGGGGAATCACCGAAGCGCAGCACGCGGACATTGTGATTTTGCGCGACAACATTTTTGCGCTGCAACGTTATCTGCAGGCCGGACAAATCGCGCACGCGGTGGCACACCCGCTCTACAGCATCAACGGCGAGCTGAGCGCATCGCATCTGGAGCGGCTCATTCTGCTGTTCAAACACTTTGAGGCGATCAATGGTTTGCGTGACGCGCTCCTGAGCGAATTGGCGCGCGAGCTTCTCGGTTCATTGACGCCAGCAAAGATCGACAAGTTTGCCAAGCGACATAACCTCGCGCCCACACATCCCGAGCCGTGGAAGAAAGTCTTTGTCGGCGGTTCGGACGATCACGGCGGGCAGTTCCTCGCCTCGGCTTACACCGAGACGCCGCCGGCGGATTCGGTGGAGACATTTCTCGCCTTCATGCGCGAAGGACGTTGCGACGCCAAAGGCCACGGCGGCACGCCGCTGGCGCTGTCGCACGGCTTTTATAACACGGTGGCCCGTTTCATTCAGGACCGCTTCCAAGAAAAACTCGGGCCGAGTGCACCGCTGGTGGAGCAAATGTTCTCGCGCTTCATGGAGGGACGCGATCCGACCGAGCTGACCCTCAGGGACAAAGCGACCGTCTTCGCGCAAGGCGTCGTCTCGGGAAGAATTTTCGACCTGATGAAACCGGCGAACATGTCGCTGTGGAAAGAGTTGTCGAACCAGTTTCACGAAGCGCAGGCGAAGGCGATCAGCGCGGCGGAGCTCGAAGGCGCAGTCGAGCCGGAGCGCCGGACTTTTCTGATGGCGAATGCCGTGGCCGAACAGTTGGCCTTTCGGCTGTTCAAAAAGTTCGTCCAGCAAATCAGCAGCGGCAACATGGTCGAAAGCATGCAGGCGCTGAGCGCGATCGTGCCCATCCTGGTGCTGCTCGCGCCTTACATTTACGGCTTTCACAGCCAGGCGCCGTCGCGCAAGTGGCTGCGCGATATTTTTCGTGAGCTGACGGGCGACATTCCAGACGGGCTGCAAAACCGCAAACGTGCCTGGTTCACCGACACACTCGAAGACGTCAACGGTGTCGCCACCACGATCCGCAAAATGACTGCCGCCGGTGCCGCTGCCGGAAAAGATTTGATCGTGGTGACTTCGCGGAACGAGCTCACGGTCGACGATATCCCGATCAAGAATTTTCAGCCGATCGGCGAATTCGAATTGCCTGAATACGAACTGCAAAAGCTCAGTTTCCCGCCGATTTTGCAGATGCTCGATTACATCCAGCGGGAACGCTTTACCGAGATCATCATCAGCACGCCTGGGCCGATCGGGCTAACCGCGCTGCTCGCAGCCAAGATGCTCAACCTGCAAACGAGTGGGATTTATCACACCGATTTCCCGCAATACGTCCGCATCCTCACCGAGGACAGCTTTCTCGAGAGCGTGACCTGGCGTTACATGCAATGGTTCTACGGCCAGCTCGATACGGTTTTCGTGAACTCGGAGGAATACCGCCACAGCTGGATCAAACGCGGGTTCGACCCGGCCAAGCTAAAAATTTTCCCGCGCGGCCTCGACACCGAACTGTTTCATCCCAAGCGGCGCGACCCGGCGTTCTTCGAAAAATTTTGCGGCGGCAACTGCGAAGTTCGCCTGCTTTATGTCGGTCGAGTGTCGAAAGAGAAAAATCTCGATCTTCTAGCCGAAGCGTACCGACGACTGCGCGGCGAGGGATTGCTGGTCCAGCTGGTGGTCGTCGGCCACGGCCCATATTCCGAAGCGTTTGCCGAATCACTGCCCGAAGCGTGTTTCACCGGTTATCTCACCGGCAATGATCTCGCCGCCGCCTACGCCTCGGCAGATATCTTCGTTTTCCCGAGCACGACCGACACCTTCGGCAACGTTATCATCGAAGCCCAAGCCTCCGGCGTTCCCGTCGTCGTTTCCGATTCCGGCGGACCGAAAGAGCTGGTGAAAAACAATGAGACCGGCCTTATCACTCGATCACACGATGTCGATGATCTGACCGACGCCGTGCGCCGCCTCGTGCGCGATCGTGACCTGCGCGAGCGCATGCGCGCAAACGCTCGCGAAAGCGTCGCCGATCGCAGCTGGCCCTCCGCCTTTGCCAAATTCTGGCGCGCAACTGAACTTTAGGGCCGCTGTTCAACAACGCAGCCGTGGCAGAGTTGTCTATTTCGGCAGCGTCCGCATGTTGTCTTTGCCCGAGAGATGAAAACGCAAACGCTGCCAATCCAGGGCCGGCGCACGCCGGAGCGACGCAAAAGTGGTGAGCCGATCAAGCGACGCTACCCAATCGGTGCGGAATTGATCGGCCCGAACGAAACGCATTTTCGTCTCTGGGCGCCAAAGGCGCGTAGCATCGAAATCATTTTGGAGGGACAGGCATCCCTCAAGGCGCATCCGCTCACGCGCGAAGAGAATGGTTATTTTTCGGGCGTCGCGGAGGCCGGAGCAGGCGAGCGCTACCGCTTCCGCATCGACGACGGAGAGCAGCTCTACCCCGATCCGGCGTCGCGTTGGCAACCTGAAGGAATCATCTATGAATTTCATGTCGGCACGTTCACCCCGCAAGGAACGTGGCGCGCGGCGGCGGAGAAACTGCCACTGCTGAAAGAAGACGGCATCACTCTGCTGGAGATGATGCCGATCGCCGATTTTCCGGGAAGGTTCGGCTGGGGTTACGACGGCGTGAATCTCTTCGCGCCGTGTCATCTCTATGGCGCGCCCGACGATTTGCGCTTCTTCATCGATCGCGTGCACTCGTTAGGTTTAGGCGTAATTCTCGATGTCGTTTACAACCATTTCGGACCGGACGGGAATTATCTCGGCGCATTCTCGGATCACTACGTTTCGAAACTGCCGGCCAACGAATGGGGCGACTGCATCAACTTCGATGGCGAACATTCCGGTCCGGTGCGTGAGTTCTACATCAGCAATGGCCGCTACTGGATCGAAGAGTTTCATTTCGATGGGTTCCGCTTCGACGCAACCCAGAGCATTCACGACAAATCCGACGAATACATCATCGGTGCGATCGGCCGCGCGGCGCGCAAAGCGGCGGGTGAGCGCGCCATTATGTTGGTCGCGGAAAACGAGCGACAGGAAACGAAGATGATCAAGCCGCGCCGCGGCGGCGGCGACGATCTCGATGGTTTGTGGAATGACGACTGGCACCACACCGCGATGGTTGCGCTCACCGGAATTCGGGAGGCCTATTACACCGATTACTGCGGCAGCCCGCAGGAATTTGTTTCGGCCGCGAAATACGGTTACCTGTTTCAAGGTCAGCCCTACATCTGGCAGGAAGCGCCGCGAGGTTATCCGACCTTCAGCGCGAAACCGGAGGCGTTCATTTCGTTCATCGAAAATCACGACCAGGTCGCAAATACGGCCTTCGGCGAACGCGTGCGTTATCTCACCTCGCCCAGCCGTTATCGTGCGATGGTGGCGCTGTTGTTGTTAGGCCCGTGGACGCCGATGCTGTTTCAAGGCCAGGAGTTTGGCGCATCGGCTGCCTTTCGATACTTCAGTGATGTCGGCGACGATGAATTGAAAGAAGCGGTGCGCAAAGGTCGGTTCGAATTTCTCTCACAGTTTCCATCCGTGGCCGGCCCGGAAGTGCAAGAGCGACTACCCGTGCCGTTCCATCACAGCACATTCGAGGGTTGCAAGCTCGACTGGAGCGAACGCGAGCGGAACCGGCAATTGTATTTATTGCATCGCGACCTGATTCAACTTCGCCAAAACGACCCGCGCTTTCGTGAATTGAAACCTAACGGCGTCGATGGCGCCGTGCTCGGGAGCGATTCCTTTGTCCTGCGATATTTTGCGGACCAGCCTGAGGAAGAACGCCTGCTTATCGTTAATCTCGGCAATCACTTCGTCTTCAGTCCCGCGCCCGAACCGCTGCTGGCGCCGCCGGACAAACATCAATGGCAGACCTTGTGGACGACGGAC
>QHPZ01000017.1 GCA_003219225.1 Verrucomicrobiota bacterium
TGTTGCTTATCAAAATCGGAATAATAGGAAGGTTGCGTTCCAAGGCGTAGGCAATTTCAAGACGAACAAAGTCAGCCGGGTCATCAATCCGACGATTGCCGTGTCGTCGTCGGCCAATCCAGTCCGGACCAATCATTGCCACGAGCACTTTTGAGTGTTCGATCATGTGCTTGATGTGCTCGCGAAAATCGACGCCGTACGGGATGGAATCGAAGTCCATAAAGACATTGCCTTTGCCGAACTCCGCCTGCAGCCGGTCATAAAGGCGGCCTGCGACTGGCAGTGAATCCTCTCGGCGGTACGAAATGGCGATCATCGGCGGTTGTCGCCCGATTGTAGGAACTAGCCGCTGGCTGGTAAAGGAGATTGGTTAAGCCCGCAAGGGCCCGCCTACTATCGAAAAAACGAAATTAAGCCAGCATCGGATCAATCGGAACGAGCGGCCGGACAAGATCGACAACTGCGGGGATGTGTTTGGTCTTAAAGGTGCGGCGGCGGCGCGGGGGAGGCGTGGTATCGAATTCGCTCACGCGCATGATTTTGCCGTTTTTCCAAACCCACGCGTCCGGATTGTAAGGACCGATGCGGCGCGGGTCGGTCCAGGTGTGGATCGAGAGTAACGGCGCGTTGACGGCGGCGGCGATGTGCATCGGGCCGCTATCGACGCTGATGATGAAGCGCGCGACGCGGATGAGCCGGACCAATTGGAGAAGCGAAGTCTGGTTGGTGAGCTCGACGCAATTGGGCGGGGTATTGAGTTGCTGGCGCGATTGACCGACAACCACCACGCGGGTGGGCGCGAAGGCATCGCAGAGTTCCTCGATCTCGCGATTGGAAAGCGACTTGCCGTTGCCGCGCGCGAACGGATGGAGCAGGATGAAGGGCGGATATTCATCGAAGCGCGGCAGTTTGTCGCCGCTCGGAAACGGGCAGCGCAACTGGTCGGTCACGATCCCGCCGGCGCATTCGGCGAGTTTGAGGTAACGCTCGACCGCGTGCTCACGGCGGTTGACTTTTGCGACGCGATGGTAGAACCAGCGCGCGCCTTCGCGGGCATCGCTCATCCCATAGATTTCTTTTGCTCCGCTCATTTTGGCGATCAGCGCGCTGCGCAATAGCCCCTGGAAATCAAGCGCCACATCGGGTTGAAGTTTTTTCGTGATCTTTAGCCACGGACGCAGGCTCGTGGCTGCGCCCAGCCCGCGAAATTCGCCGCGCGGGAAAATGTGGATGTGATCGACATCGGGATTTCCGCGGAGCAAGGGCGCGAACTCGGGATTGATGACCCAGGTAATTTCCGCCTCCGGGTGCGCGTCCGCGACGAGCGCGACCGCGGGCAGGGTGTGGACGATGTCGCCGAGCGAGCTCGGTTTGATGATCAAAATCGATTTCAAATTGCAGATTTCAAATTGCAGATTGAAAAAGAAAGGAGAGAACGATTGTCATCTCTTACAATTGACAATCTGCAATCTGCAATTCCTTAGCGTCCGAGCGCGAGCCGCTCGGCTAGCAGCGGCGGCAAACCGGCGTTGAGGATTTTGTTTTGCGCGGCGTCGAGTTGGTAACGTACGCGCCGCAATTCCACGACATCGTTTTCAATGTCGAAAATGCAGTAAGCCGCGCGCCAGTCGGCATCGCGCGGCTGACCGACGCTTCCGGCGTTAATGAAATATTTCTTGCCGGCCTCGATGCGGAGCTGATCGATCTTGATGCGGCGCACGCCTTCGTCCCGGATAAACGCCATCGGCACGTGCGTGTGTCCGAAAAAACAAACCGTCGTGTGCTGGTAAGTGAAACTGGCGGCGGCGTCGAGATTGTTGAAGACGTAAGCCCATTGCGCCGGCGTATCGAGCGTGGCGTGCACGATGGTGAAATCGCGCACCTGCCGTTGCAAACGCAGCTCGCGCAGCCAGGTTTTGTCGTCGTCGCTGAGGTGGTCGCGTGTCCAGCGGATGGCCGATTCGGCGAGCTCGTTGAAATCGCGGGAGGATTCGATCAGGGAAGCTTGCTCGTCGTGGTTGCCTTTTACCACCGGGCAATCCATCGCGCGCATCCTTTCGACGCACTCGTGTGGATCGGCGTTGTAACCGACAATGTCGCCGAGGCAGACGTAATGGGTGCATTTCTGCTCGGCGGCATCGTGCAGGACCGCCTCCAGCGCTTCCAAATTGGAATGAATGTCACTGAAGATGGCGTAGCGCAGCATCGTTAAACGTTGACCGGTTGGAGCGTTGCAGTGGCGGACAAGTCGTCAGCAATTTAACTCTGGAACGCCTCCCCGGTTCAATCCCGAACGCGTGCGGCGCTTCCACCGGTCGGGTCAGCGACCGGGAGCATCCTTCAAGAACGTCCCTTCGCGCTCAGGAATACGCTGCTCCGGCGGAATGCCCAGTTTCTCCTCGAGGAACTTGATCCGTGAGATCAACGTTGGCAGCCGTTCGTTCGGTCCCATGTCGTAGAACTGATGCAGGCGCTGATACGCTTCCCGCTCACGCCCTTCGCAGTAGGAAAGCTCGTACGCGGCAAAGCGTTTGTTATAACCCAGCGCGCCCGGCTGCTCCGCCGCCTTGGCGTAAAATTCCGATGCGCGCAAATGGTCGTTGTATTTTTCTTTGTACAGCCGCGCCAGGCTCTCATAGAGCTGCGCGCTGTCCGGATTATTGGCAATCCCGCGCTCGAAAAAATCTTTGCCGAGCGCGAAATATTCCCGTTGCGCTTTGACGCGCAGCGCCTGGCGCGGCTGGGTCGCATCTCGCATTGCTGCCACGCTCGCGTTCCAAGCCATGTGCCAGCCGGCCATGTCCCAAAACATGACCGAACGCGGCTGCAGGGTCGTGACCTGACGAAAGAGCAAAAGCACGCGGCCCCATTCCGTGTTTTCCCACGCGACGTGCGCCTTGATAAAGAGAACATCCGCGACCGCGGCGCGAAACCCGCTCAGCGCGGCAATGAAGCCGAGTTGTCCGAGTTTTTCGCGCAGATCGAGATTGAACTCGACCCGCTGCAAACGCTCCCGCTGATGCTGTTGCACCACGCCCTCTTCCAGCGGCAACCGGGCCGCGCCGAAGAGAAGCAGCCCAGCCGCTGCCAGACCAATCCGCGTCATCATAGTTCCTTGCCGTAAAAGAGGAACACCGCCAGCAATGTGTAAATCGTCGTGTAAAAAAATCCGAGCACGGCAGTCTTGCCAAAGATCGCCAAGGCAATGCCCGCGCCGGCCACGACGTCGTCGACGAGGTTGAACGTTTGCAAGTCCGGAAACTCTAGTGCCACGAGCGCGAGAAAGATGCGCGTCGTCCAGGTGGCGGCGTGTTCGTGCAGCCAATATTGCCGCGCGGTGGCCTGCAAAGGAGACCAACAGCGTCAGCGCGGCGAGCAGGCATGCTTTCAAATAAATGACCACGATGCCCGGCAGCATGTTGATGTTGAATGCCGACGTGCGGATGGAGCGCAGCGCGTCCGCTACCTGTTCGGGCGGCGCGCCGCCCGCCTGTCGCATCACTTCATGGATGAGGGTTTGTTCGCGCGAGTAAAGGACCGCGAGAAACATCGCAGTCATCACCACCGTACTGATCGCCAGAAGCAACAGCACACCGGCAAGCTTACCGATTACGTATTCAAACCGCGGCACCGGCTTGGCCAGGATCGTGTAGATCGTGCGGTCTTCGATGTCCTGCGGGATGAGGCGCGCCGTGGCGACGATCGCCAGCAGTGAAGTGAAGATCGACATCGCGCCGAGCGACACGTCTTTGAGGATCTGAAATTCCTGCTGAAACGTAAGCTGCGCCATGAAAACGGAGCTGCCGATCAAGATGAGCGCGAAGATCAGCAAAAAATAAAATACCTTCAGCCGCGTCAGCTCGGTGAGCGTGTTCGTCGTGATCGCGGCGAGACGGGCGGGCGAAAAAGCGCGATGGTGACTTGAGGAATTCATCGAGACATGCCCGCGAATGGACGCGAATTCTTTTCAGCAATCATTTTCATTCGCGTTGATTCGCGTGATTCGCGGGTTGATCAGCTTCTTTCGTCGCTTCGAGGAACAAGCGCTCGAGCGTGGTTGTCGATCTTTGCCGGGCGATGACCGTGGCGTTCGATCTTGCGGCGAGCGCTTCGATTTCGTTGAGCAGCGGCTCGGGCGCGTTTTCCAGAATCAGCTCGGTTTGATTCTGGATCGCGATCAACTCCTCGAGATGGCCTTCGCGGACGAGGACGCCATTGGCGAGAATGCCGATGCGATCGCAGATTTCCTGCACCTGTGCGAGCAAATGGGAGGAGAGCAGGACGGTGATTCCGCGCTTCTTAAGATCGACAATCAGGTTGCGAATATCGCGCGACCCGGCCGGATCAACTCCCGCGGTCGGCTCGTCGAGCACGACCAGTTTCGGTTCGTGGATCAACGCTTGGGCGAGACCGATCCGCTGCAACATTCCCTTCGAATACGTGCCGAGACGGCGCTTGCGGGCGTTCGTTAGGCCGACCAGCTCCAGCAATTCGTCGACCTGCTGACGTAATCGGCCGCCGTTCAATCCCCCCAGCTTCCCAAAGAAACGCAGCGTCTCTTCGCCGCTCAAATATTTGTAGAAGTAGGGATTCTCCGGCAGGAAACCGACCGCTTCGCGACTGTCCACGCGGCTGCTGTCGCGTCCGAAAATTTCGGTGCGACCGCGTGTCGGCGAGACCAGCCCAAGAATGATCTTGAGCGTAGTGCTTTTGCCCGAGCCGTTTGGCCCAAGCAAACCGTAAACTTCGCCGGCCTCGACGCGCAGATCGAGATCGCGCACGGCCACGACCTTTTCGCGATGAAAGGGGATCGGGAAAACCTTGGTCAGCCCACTGACCACAACCGCTGCATCAGTCATGGCGAATTTCAAAGCCGCGCGCGGCCACCGGTTCGGCCAGCACTGATTCAGTTTGTTTGCGGATGAGGCCGCGCAGCTCGCTTTGTTTCACGGCCTCCAAAAAACCGCGCACCTCACTGTCGTCGCCGCTGATTTGCAGCTCGACGCGGCCGTCCGACAGATTGCGCACCGAACCGCGCACTTCGAAACCAGTCGCAATGTGGCGCACCGTCCAGCGAAATCCCACGCCCTGCACATTTCCCTCGTAAAACACCTGAAGCGAGATCATGCCCTGGCTACCGTTGCTCGCTTATTTATACGAGTAAACCAGGCAGAAGTTGCTCTCGTTACCCTCGATCAGATCAACTGAGACAAAATATTGGCCGCTGCTGGTGGGCGAAAAACCGGCGGCGGCTTTTTCACCTTCGCTGTAGTTCTCGGTCGTGACTTGTTTGCCGGTCTCATCGTAAACGTTGACCGCGACTTTCCTTGCCGGGTCGATCGCGCCGATCGAAAACCAATATTGATTGCCGGCGTACAAATTGACCGCGATCAGCGCCAGGTCGTGCGGCTTCAGCGCGCCGCACCAATGGCCGTCGCGCATTTTGAATCCGTCGTTAGTGAAGGCGCCGGCGACCTCGAGCGCGATTTTGCGCGCTTTGACGTCGCGGTCACTTTCGGTTTGGCCAAAGCTCGCGCCGCTCAGCAACACCGACATCAGCAAGATCGACAGCCGCAAACTCATTTCGCGTCGGTTTTATTTTGGATCGTCTCCATCATTTTGCCCACGGCTGCATTTACCTTGCGCACGTCCTCGATACTCGGCGCTTTGCCGGCCGGGAAAGAGACGAGCTTTTCGACATCAACGAGTTTTTCCTTCACATCTTTGAGCAGCGGCTCGGACCCAAGCTCGGGCGAGATGTCGTTAAGTTTCGTTTGAATAAAGCTGACCAGGGCCGGTTGGCGCAGGACTTTGGCGCTGCGCTCGTCGTAATTTTGCATGATCGCCGCGCTCACCACCTGTGTGCCGCGGACCCAGCCGCCGACGCTCACGAGAATGACGAGATCCTGGTCACTGTGGTTTTGCATTGAGAATTTCACTTCGTTCTGAGTCGCTTCCAATTCTTCCTGCAGCGCGTCCCATTCATCGTTTTCGGCGAACTCGTTCAAGCTGTTGCCGCGCCGCAGCAGGTTCTCGCTGACTCCGAGGGCCTTCGCGAGTTTGATGATGTCCGAGCCGATGTTTTTGACCTGCTGGCTGTCTTTCGCTTCCACGGCGACGAACCCGTCGGCGATCAGGCCGCCGAGGTTGAGCGCGATCTGCGCGCGGTTGCGATAGGTGGTCGGGATCGGGCCGCGATATTGGCCCGACCAATCCGGTTTGCCCGGTTTCTCCAGCGCCGCAAAAAGTTCGCCCGGCGTGGGAATGCTGATCGCGTCGTTGCGGACCGCCTTTGCCATTTGATCCGGCGGCAAGCGCGGCGGCGCCGCCCCGATCACGACGCAGCAGCCGATCAAGAGAGCGATCGCGCCGACTCGCACAAGCGCATTCACGGCGGGGAGGTTACGCCCGGTGGCCGAGAATGCCAGCGCGAATCATTGCCATTGCCAACACCGACATCTGTCGGTGCTCGCGAATGGAATCCGACCGTGGAGGCGGACGTGCGACTGGAGGGCGGTGCGCTCGGGCGCGCGGCTGTGCCGAGCGGCGCGAGCACGGGCGAACATGAAGCTTGGGAACTGCGCGATGGTGACAAGAAACGTTTTGGCGGTAAAGGCGTCACCCGCGCCGTGCGCAATGTGAATGACACAATCGCTCCCGCGCTCGAGGGTTGGGACGCGCGCGAGCAGGCAAAGATCGACAATCGCCTCATCGATCTGGATGGCAGCCCGAACAAAAAAAACCTCGGTGCGAACGCGCTCCTCGCGGTTTCACTCGCCACCGCGCACGCCGCCGCCGCGGCGGCGAATCTTCCGCTGTTCCATTATCTCGGCGGCGCGAACGCAAAGGTTCTGCCCGTGCCGATGATGAACATCCTGAACGGCGGTGCGCACTCAGATGCGCCGATCGATTTCCAGGAGTTCATGATCGTGCCGCGCGGCGCGCCTACTTTTGCCGAAGCGCTCCGCTATGGGGCGGAAGTTTTTCATGCGCTCAAACGTGTCCTGCAAGATCGACATCTTTCGGTCGCGATTGGCGATGAGGGCGGGTTCGCTCCCCAACTCAAATCGGCCGAAGACGCGCTCGAGACGATTGCCGCGGCGATTGATAAGGCCGGCTACTCGTTAGGTGAACAAATCTTCATCGCGCTCGACCCGGCGTCCTCGGAGTTTTACGATGCCGATCACAATCTTTACGTCTTCAAAAAATCGGACGGTTCGAAGAAGTCGGCCGAAGAGTTGATCGAGTACTATGTCGATCTTTGCATGCGCTTTCCGATCATGTCGATCGAGGACGGCTGTGCCGAGGATGATTGGGCTGGCTGGAGAAAGCTGACCGCGCGGCTCGGCGATAAGATCCAACTGGTCGGTGACGACCTGTTCGTCACGAATGTGGAATTTTTGCGCAAGGGCATCGCCGAGCACGTGGCGAACTCGATTCTAATCAAGGTGAACCAGATCGGGACGTTGACGGAAACTCTGGCGACGATCGACCTCGCCCGAGACAACAATTACACATCGGTGATCAGTCATCGTTCCGGCGAAACCGAGGACACCACGATTGCCGACATCGCCGTGGCCACGAATGCCGGCCAAATCAAGACCGGTTCGCTTTGTCGTAGCGATCGTGTCGCCAAATACAATCGACTGCTGCGTGTCGCCGAAGAACTTGGTGACAAGGCAGTTTATGGCGCTAAGATGCGCGGAGGTGGATCACCTAGATTTTCGTGAGCGGCACGAAGCCACCATCTGGCAGCGACTCAATCGCATCCTCGGCGCGAGATAGACAATCTCCAGGCACAGGTGAACGCGCAGAAACTATTGCTCGCGCGGCAGCAGCGCGAAGTGAGCCTGCTCCAAAATGATCCGGCTTATCTGGAAACAATCGCCCGCGACCGCCTCGACCTGATGAAGGAAGGCGAAGCCATCTTCCGTCTCGAACCCGCCGGCGAAAAACGGAAGCGCGATAATCCCACGCGACGATAATTCTGTCATCCCGAATCCCGCGATTGCGGGATGAGGGACCTCCCGCAAGCTGATTGATCACGCTAAGTACCTTGCGTGATCCGCGCTTTGATTGTGAGTCCCTCGCTCGCGCTCGGGATGACAATCAAAACAGAGCGAGTATGTTCTCCGGTGCCTATCGAGCTCGCCACCGTCGATGCTGAAGACCTGAAATCGCGTCTGCGCGAGCTGGGGAGGTTTCTTTGACCTTTCCAAACTGCAGGAAAGGTTAGCCGCGCTCGAAGCGCGGATGAGCGAGAAAAATTTTTGGAACAACCGCGAGCGCGCCCAGGCTGAGGTCGAGGAAGTGTCGCGGCTGCGCGGCCTGATCAATCCATTTCACGAGCTCGAGCGCGAGCTGAACGATTTCGAAGCGCTCCATCAACTCGCGACCGAGGAACAGGACGACGCGCAACGCGCGCAAGCCGAGCGCGAACTGATTGCCGAGCATGATCGTTTGCTGCACAAGCTCGAAGAATTCGAGCTGCGCCAGTTCCTCTCGGGCGAGAACGATCGTGCGAACGCATTCTTGACCATTCACTCCGGCGCGGGCGGCACCGAATCGTGCGATTGGGCCGATATGCTCCTGCGCATGTACCAGCGCTGGATCGAGCGCAGCGGGTACGAATCGCAGATTGTCGATCTTCAAACTGGTGAAGAAGTCGGGATCAAATCGGTCACGTTGTTGGTGAACGGCGAGTACGCTTATGGTCATCTCCAAACCGAGCGCGGCGTCCACCGGCTCGTGCGCATTTCGCCCTTCGACGCAAACAAGCGGCGTCACACTTCATTCGCGAGCGTCGATGTTGTCCCCGAGATCGCCGACACCACTCCGATCGAAATCAATCCCGCCGACGTGGAGATCGACACTTTCCGTAGCGGCGGCAAAGGCGGTCAGAACGTAAACAAAGTGGAAACCGCGGTGCGCATCGTGCACAAACCGACCGGTATTGTCGTCGCCTGTCAGGCCGAGCGCAGCCAGGGCCGTAACCGCGAGCTGGCTTTGAAAATGTTGAAGGCGAAACTTTACCAGATCGAACAGGATAAAAAACGTGCCGAGATCGACCGGCAATACGGCGAGAAAGGCGAGATCGCCTGGGGCAACCAGATTCGTTCCTACGTTTTCCAGCCCTATCAAATGGTCAAAGACCATCGCACCGGCGCCGAGACGAGTAATGTCGAGGACGTGATGGACGGCAATATCGACGTGTTCATCCAGGCGAAGCTGCGCGGGCAGACGGCGGCGAAGAGCAACGGCAACGCTGCGGACGAATAAAGCTCGCGCGCACTTCTGTTTTTTTGTGTCATTCCGAGCGAAGTCGAGGAATCTCTTGCTGTTTAGTTCCGGTCCTCGCTTCGCTCGCCAACAGTTAGAGATGTCTCGACTTCGCTCGACATGACAGATTGGTAGCCGGCGATCGCTGAATCGCCCTGCCGAATCAGTTTCAGTCGAAACCTCGGATCGAACTCGCCGCCATTGTGTTTACGGCAGCAGGCCAGACACGCCACCGCGCGGCGCACACGGCGCACACGCGGGAATTCCGCTTTGCAATTCGGGCAGCGATAAACAAACCGCGGCGGAAAAGTGCGCGCGGCGAACGGCAGGTTGTGGCAGCGCGCTTCATCAGCGATGCCCAGATCGCGGCATGCCTCGCGCCATTCGGGCCCGTGCGGAGCGATCCACCGTCGGCTTTTTTCTCGAAATTGGGCGAGCAAGTGCGCGAGCTCGTGCCGCAGTGTGCGCTCGATCTCTTCCTCGCCGTGTTCGCGCAGCCGTGGGTTTAGCGAAATGAGCTTTTCGCGATAATCGGCACGACCAGCCGCGCTTTGCAGGCGCGGATTCCATTCGACCCGAAGCCCGCGCGCGAGCCGCGTCGCGCCAAGCGAATGCAAAAGCTCCTGCGCTTTGATCTGAAGATCGCGCGCACTGTAGCCGCGGTCGCTGACCCCGGCTACAGACGAAGGAATGCGCGATGTTTGAAACGCGAACTCGAGCTGCCTAAGCAACGGCATACTGGCTTTCGCGACTGCGCAAACGTTGGATGATCCTTTTGACCGCTGCACCGGCAGCTTCGATCTCGTCGGCAGTTGTCCATTTGCCGAGCGAAAACCGAACTGCGGATCGGGCGCGCTCGATCGGCAAACCCATCGCGAGCAAGACGTGCGATGCGACCACGGAGCCGACCATGCAAGCCGAACCGCTCGAAGCGCAGACGCCTTCGAGGTCAAGCGCCATTAACAACGTCTCCGAGTCGAAACCAACGAAGCTGAGGTTGAGCGTATTCGACAGACATCGCGTCACGTCGCCATTTTGCTGCGCTTCCGGAAATGTTTTTGCAATTCGGTTCCAGAGATCATCGCGCAGCTGTTTCTGCCGCTCTTGTTCTTTCCCCCGCTCTGGCTCAACCCATTCCGCGGCCGCCGCCATTCCCGCGATTCCGGCCACATTTTCGGTGCCGGGGCGTCGCTCGTTCTCGTGCGAGCCGCCAAACATGATCGGCTCAATCGATAATCCGCTGCGCAGAAAAAGAAACCCGACGCCTTTCGGTCCGTAGAATTTGTGCGCGGCGAAGCTGGCGGCATCGACCATTGAAACATCGACATCCATTTTGCCGAATACCTGGACCATATCGCTGTGCAGCAGGACGCCGCGCGCGCGGCAAATCTGCGCGATTTCACGCATCGGCTGAATCACGCCGGTTTCGTTGTTCGCGCTCATGATCGAGACCAGCCGTGTCTCCGGGCGGATCGATGCCGCGAGCTGATCCACATCGACCATTCCGTTTTTGGCAACGTCAAGCCAGGTGACGTCGAAACCTTCATGTTTCTCCAAATGTTCGAGCGCATTGAGCACGGCGTGGTGCTCGGCCTTGTTTGAAATCACGTGACCGCCGCGCTCCATCCGGCATCGGGCCAGGCCAAGGACCGCGAGATTGCACGATTCGGTCGCGCCGCTGGTGAAAACGATCTCGTTTGGCTTTACCTTCAGCAGCGAAGCGAGTTTGTCGCGCGCATTGTCGATTGCCGCGCGCGCTTCGCGCCCGGCGGCGTGCACGCTTGAGGGATTGCCGAAATGACGCTCAAGATACGGCAGCATCGCTTCGCGCGCCGGTTCGCAGAGCGGTGTGGTCGCGTTGTAATCCAGGTAGATCATCAAGTCTTCCGCTTCCTCTTACTCCTGCTCTTGTTCATGCTCGCAATCAGGACGGCGCGCCCGGCGGTCGCGCCCTACCATTATCACTGATCTTTTTCATTCAGTGAACTCTTCGCGGGTACTGGCGGGACGCTTCTTTCGTTTCGGCACGATGCGCAATTGTTTTTCCTCGTAGTAAACGAGTGAATCGGGCGGGACGCTTTGCACGAGAAAGACGTTGCCGCCGATTGTCGATCTTGCGCCGATCACGGTCTCGCCGCCGAGAATGGTCGAGCCGGGATAAATGGTGACGTCGTCCTCGACCGTCGGATGGCGTTTACCGCCCTTGATGATTTTGCCGTGCTCATCTTTCTGAAAACTTCGCGCACCGAGGGTCACGCCGTGATAAAGCTTGACGCGCGCGCCGATCTGCGAGGTTTCGCCAATGACCACGCCGGTGCCGTGGTCGATGAAAAAGTGCGGGCCGATCTTGGCGCCGGGGTGAATATCGATCCCGGTGCGGCTGTGCGCCCATTCGGTCATGATCCGCGGGATGAGCGGCAGATCTTTTTCGTAGAGGACGTGCGCCGTGCGCTGGATCGCGATGGCTTCGAGTGCCGGATAAGCGAGAATGATCTCCTCGTAACTTTTCGCCGCCGGGTCGCCTTCGAATGCCGCGTCAATATCCGTCCACAGAATACGCCGCAACCGCGGCAGCTCGGCGAAGAATGTGGACAGGAATTCTTCCGCGCGCGCTTCGGTCGCTTCGTTGGGCGGAATTTTGCCGAGGCTGCGGCAGATTTCGGTCTTCAAACGCGCGTGCAGACCGCGGATGCGGACGCGTGTTGTTTCGGTTAGATCGCCGGAGCTCACGAGCGATTCACTGCGGAACCCGGGGAACATCAGGCTCATCAGCTCGGTGCAAGCGTCCTCGATGGCAGGACGCGACGGGAGT
>QHPZ01000121.1:0-2365 GCA_003219225.1 Verrucomicrobiota bacterium
CAGATAAACAGGTTTGCCGACAAGTAAGCTAAATAGCCGGCAGATAGCATGAACATAGTCATCAAGCACATTTAGCGAGACGTTCTCCAGAAGCTGCCACCAAATACGGCTTTCCCAGCGCCTTGTTTCGAGACGTTCGTTCATATTCCAAGAAAAACCCGGCCGACCCGATGTTAGCAGCTGCAGAGTTCCGCGCGCTCCTAAATCAAGCTCAATAGGCTTTGGAAGTGCGGTTGTCTCAGTATAAACCCAGTCTTCACCCAACTTGGAAACTGTTCTATTGGCGCTTTGACCGAGCCACACGTAAAGGTAATCTATCTCGATCTGAAGCGAGCCGAATTGTGCCTCGTCCGGATTAGAGAGATGCGTGCCGATGAAGGCGGATTGAGCAATAAGGGAATAGCCTTCGATTTCCGCAGCGTGTGATTCACGATTGCGCACGCAACGATGAAGAGTGATAGGATTCTTCGAATCATCGCATCCAAATATGACGAGGTGGGCGGGAAGTTCCTTATTCTCTGCCATTGCTGAGAGAATCTCGTCAAAACTGCGCGACTGACGCTGTTTTGAAGTTAGTGTGCCGGATGCCGCTGTCGACTCCTGCCCCTGTAGCCAACATTTTCCTTCAATGCACTTCTTTTCTACCACACGAGAATAACCGCATCTTTTTACCTCTCTTCGTCTTCACATCGATCGACTCTTTTCGGAGACGCGCTAGCCGCCCGGCAAAACCAGATTTAGTTCCATCACTAAGTCCTCGCTGGATAGCGTCAATGCAGATTAGCATCGCTAGATCGCATCTGTTAATTCTCCGGAAGAAAAGACACGCCGCCTTCGCAAGGTTGCCGCAGTCTGGGAACATCCTCATTCCCTCTTCATAAATTAGTCGCGTCTGTTTGAGCAGCGGTTCGCCATGCAGGTTAGACCGTACAGAAAACCAATGCGCAAAGTTCGAGAACGATCGTGGCGAGACGTTATAATGCTGAAAGAACTCTATGCCTTGTCGGGACGTTGGAAATCGGGCAAAAATGAGATCCGGCTGCCAGCAAGACCAGCTAGGCGGCATTCCTCGGATGTGGTTAAACTTGTTCCGGAGCTCTGCGCGCGCCGCGGTGTAGGCAGCCCCATGATTGTAATCGCCTGCCTTTATTGCTGACTCAGCTTGATCTCTGAGGTGATTATCTTCGGTCAAAACCAATTCATTCTCGATGGCTTCCTCAGCGGCCTGTTCCTGCCGCAGCTCGTCAACTTCTTTGTGTCGCGCGTCCAATAGTTCCCAGTCCAGATTGCTTCGATATAAGACGGTCTGCTTTTGCCCCGATGCGAACCATAAACAGAATCCATCGCTAAACGGGAAGAATCCTATTCGCAGAGGGATGACTATTTTTTTTGATGTATTGGCGGGAGAATTCCGTTCAGCGATTCGGGTGCCGTACAAGTCATGGAACTCGCGAACCTCATCATCTCTGAGGTTCGTTGTCCAAATAAACGGAAGTCCCTCAATTCTGATGTCCTTGCGCGTATCCATCACAATGTCCTCACCGTCAGGTGAACGCATCGATCTGCACCTGCGCCGATTCGCCGCTTTGCTCTTTGAAGGGGGCGTTGTAGGGCGCGTTCGAGTTAAAAGGCGGGTCGAGATAGACAAGATAGACACTCGCATCCTGGAACTCTTTCGTGTTCCGCAACCAAGCGAGATTGTCGCCGAAATAGAGCCGATTCACTCGCTCAACTTTATCGCATCCCGCAGTGACGGTCTAGCCGGCTACATCGCTTCGACCGCGCGCAGGTAACGTTCGGCCGAACGGACAACGGCGCGTTTTCCATCGGCCATGACGTTGGCGCCCCACCACGCGCCGTAAATCTGCTCGAACGAAAACGGCTCGATCGTTTCCAGAATGTGACGAATCGCCGCGGGCCCAAGCGGGATCAAATTCGGATAACTCCGCATGAAACTGACGTAACGCCTGTCTTGCACGACTTGAATGATGTCGCCAGTGAGCAACGCGCCTTTGCTCCCGCCACCGCAGGACGCCGGCGGCCAATGCAGCACCGTTCCGCCTTCGAAATGTCCGCCGCAATTAATGAGCGTGAGATTGTCCCACAGCGTCAACGTGGTTTTGTCCCAGAATTCGATGCGCCGGCTCGGCCGCATCACCCATTGTCGATCTTGCGCGTGCAAAAAAATCGGCGCATCGAAACGCTCGGCCCATTCGACCATCGACGAATAGTAATGCGGATGCGAAATCGCGATCGCCCGAATTCCGCCACGGCTTTTAACTTCGCCGATCGTCTTTTCATCGAGCAAACTGATGCAATCCCAGAGCAAATTCCCGCCGGAAGTTTGCAGCAGCAGCGCGCGTTG
>QHPZ01000121.1:2388-10485 GCA_003219225.1 Verrucomicrobiota bacterium
GATCGGCTGCCAGCTTCTCCATCGTCGTCCACTGCTGACCTTCATGGCGGACGAACTGGCGTTCGTCCTCGCAGATCGCGCAGTGCGTCGGCGGCGTGGTCGCTTCGGCAAATTGCGTCCCGCACTGCACGCAGATGAAATTTGGCATCGCCGCGAGAGCGTAACACGGCGGATGTCGATCTTGCACATCGGAAGCGCAAGGCGCTAACGTGCTTGCATGTCTCGCCGCATCTTCCTCGTCGTCTTGACCTTCGTCCCGCTGCTCACCTTCGCCGCGTCAGCGACTCAGGAACGCGCCGATCGATTTTTGCAATTGGCGAACGCGGGTTTCCAGGCCCTTTACCGGGTGAACAGTGAAGCGCAATGGCTCGCCGTTACTGACGTGACGCCGGAGCACGATGCCGCCGCGGAAGCGACGGGGAAAGCTTACGCGGCGTTTAACGGGAATCCGGCGATCATTACCGAAGCGCGCGAACTGTTGACGCACAAAAACGAACTTAACGAACTGACCGTCCGGCAGTTGAACCAGCTTCTGCTTAATGCGGCGGAAGTGCCGATGACGAATCCCGAGCTGGTCACGAAACGCGTTGAAGCGGAGACCAAACAGGCGTCGATCCTCAACAGCTTCGAGTTCAAGCTCAACGGCCAGAAAATCACGGCCAACGACATCGATAACAAGCTCGAGAAGAGCACCGACCTCAACGAGCGCAAAGCGGTCTGGGAAGCGTCAAAGGAATCGGGGCCCGCACTCAAGTCGAACCTCGCGGTGCTGCGCGACCTGCGCAACGGCGTTGCCAAAGAGATGAAGTATCCCGATTACTTCGCGCTTCAGGTCTCCAATTACGGCATGACCACCGACGTAATGCTGAAGATGCTCGAGGATTGGATGAACACGCTCCGGCCGCTGTATCTGCAACTGCACACCTGGGCGAAATACAAGCTGGCCAATCGTTGGGCGCAGGAATGGCCCAATCTGGTTGAAGCTGCCAACATCGACAAATACTTCGAGGGCCGGAAACCGGAATGGATCATCAAGACGGCCGAGCAATTTTACACCGGGCTCGGCTTTTCGCCTTTGCCGAAAACTTTTTGGGAACGCTCCGATCTTTACCCCCTGCCACCGGACTCAAAGCGGAAGAAAAACACCCACGCCTCCTGCTGGCATGTCGATCTTGAGAACGACATTCGCTCGCTCCAAAGCGTCGAGCCGAACGCGCGCTGGTTTTTCACCGCGCACCATGAGCTTGGGCACGGCTATTATTTCAAAGCTTACACGCGGCCGGAAGTTCCCTACCTGCTGCGACTCGGCGCCGCGCCCGGATTTCACGAAGGCATGGGCGAACTGATTGCGCTCGCCTCGAGTCAGGTGCCGTATCTCCAATCGCGCGGCGTGTTACCGGCCGATTTCAAACCGGACACGACCGCATTCCAGCTCGATGACGCGCTCTCACGCGCGGTGCCGTTCATTTATTTTTCGTGCGGAGTCATGCCGCATTGGGAAGCTGACATCTACGCGCACAATTTACCGGCCGATCAATGGAATGCGCGTTGGTGGAAATACGTCGGCGATTTTCAAGGCGTCGAGCCACAGTCGCCACGGGGAGAGGAATTCTGCGACGCCGCGACCAAGACGCATATCAACGATAATCCCGCTTACTATTACAACTACGCGTTCGCGACCGTGTTTAAGTTTCAGCTGCACGATTATATCGCGCGCAAAATCCTGCATCAGTCGCCGCAGTCATGTAATTACGCCGACAACAAGGAAGTCGGCACTTGGCTCAACAATATCCTGAAAAAAGGCGGCACCGAGGATTGGCGCAAAGTTTTGAAAGAAGCGACCGGCGAAGACATCTCCACGCGCGCGATGATGGAGTACTTCAAGCCGCTGATGAGCTGGCTCGAACAACAAAACAAAGGTCGCCAGATCGGCTGGGATTAATTGACCAACGCGCTGAGGTCAGCGCGTTCCACCTAGGGCTTCGCGGTTGGGCTCGGCTGCGGCTTGTTCAGTTTCGTTTGGGCGGGGAACTTTTTCATGGCCGATTTGCCCACCGGCGAGCCGTAGAAGTCGGCGAGGGCCTTGAGTTCGTCGGTTGTGAAATATCTTACCAGGCCCTCGAACATTGCGCGGCTGATGGCGGTGACGTTGAGCTCTGAGGTGAGAGTCTGTTTGAATTTGTCGCGCTCGGGGGGCGGGACATTTGCGGCCATCTTTTCCGCCATATCGGCAAACATTTCTTTTGGCGGCACCGCTTGGAGATAACGTTCCGCTTCGTGACGGCGCGCGTCGATGGTGTCATTCTCTTGGGCCAGTGCGGTCGATTGCAAACCGATGCTGGTAAGTACCGCCAATGTGAACAGTCGTCTTTTCATGGTGATGGCCCGCAATCTGACGCCTCTTGGATGAGCACGCGACTTTTTTCGCGAGCGCCGCTGCAGAGTCGATCGTTATGTGTGCGGCGTTGGAGAAGCGCTCGCCGCGGCGAGTGCCTGTTATTTTGGTTCGGCGCTTGATACCAGAGCCGTGCAAGATGCGCGTTTTTGTCATCAGCGGGGCGGGAATCTCAGCCGAGAGCGGTATCCCGACATTTCGCGGCCAGAATGGTTACTGGCGAAATCTGGATCCGGCAAAGCTGGCCACAACCGAGGCGTTCCAGCGCGATCCGAAACTCGTCTGGGCATGGTATCGCGAACGGCGGCAGCGGATTCGTGCCGCGCAGCCGAACGCCGCGCACAAAGCGCTTGTCGATCTTGCGGAACACGCGCGCGCGTTTCTGCTCGTCACCCAGAACGTGGACGACCTCCACGCGCGCGCCGGCCTGCCGCCGGAAAAGATGGTGCAGATTCACGGCGACATTTTCGAGACGCGCTGCTCGCGCTGCAATTGGAGAGCCGAGCACGATTACGAGCACGAGCACGAAACAATCCCGGCGTGCCCCAAGTGTGGTGCGCTCATGCGGCCAGGGGTGGTTTGGTTTGGCGAGATGCTCGACTCGCGCAAGATCGACATCGTGGAGAATTATCTTGGTGCCGGCGCATGTGATCTGGTGCTGGTGATCGGGACGACGGCTCTATTTGGTTACATCAGCGATTGGGCGGGGCGCGCGCAGGGCGGGCGAGGCCGCCTGATCGAAATCAATCCCGAAGAAACAGCCTTATCGCGTTTTGCGACCGAACGCATTCGTGAGCCGGCCGCTGTCGCGCTGCCGAACCTGGTCCAGAACCTACACTGTAGGGGACGCTGTTAGCGTCCCATTGCGGGGAAGCAGTCTGCTTCCCCTACAGTAGTTTGTTCGCACAGGATTGGCGATGAACGCGAACATCGGCTACGAATCACTAACAAAGAAATGGCCGACACTTCGCCAGATCGCTCATGTATTTCGCTTCCTGTCGAGGCGATGCAGCGCTTTGGCTATCGGATTGTCGATCTTCTGGCCGAGCACTTTGCACAAATGGAGCACGGTCCGGTCGGCGCGAAGGCAGATCCTGCACAAATCATTCCGTTATTTGATCGTGAGCCATCGGAACACGGTCGCGATCCGCAGGAAATTCTGGCGCAACTCGAGCGCGACGTTTTTCCGAACAATCTGCATGTCGATCATCCGCGCTTTTTCGCTTTCGTTCCGGGGCCGAACAATTTTGTGAGCGCGATGGCGGACGCGCTCGCCGCCGGGTTCAACGTTTTCAACGGCACATGGTTTGGCGGTTCCGCTGCCGCCGCGCTCGAGCTGGGACTGATTCGCTGGCTCTGCCGCGTCTGCGGATTGCCAGCTGACGCAGGTGGTTTGTTTGTCAGCGGCGGCTCGATGGCGAACCTCACGGCGCTGGTCGCGGCGCGTCACGCGCGGCTGAATGATCGGATCGAAGGCGCGGTCGTTTATGTTTCCGATCAAACGCATTCCTCGGACGAGCGCGCGCTGCGGGTGATCGGCTTTGCGCCGGATCAACTGCGCAAGATCCAGTCGGATTCCGAGTTCAAGTTGCCGCTCGCCCATCTGCGCCTCGCGATCGGCGAAGATCGGGCGCGAGGGTTACAGCCGTTTTGCATCATCGCAAACGCGGCTGCACGTTGACGGCGCGTTTGGCGCCGCCGCGATTTTGTCCGAGCGCGGCCGCGCACTCTTGCAAGGTCTGGAGCGGGCCGACTCGATCACTCTCGACCCGCACAAGTGGCTATTTCAATCATTCGAGTGCGGCTGCGTCCTGGTGCGCGATGCCTTGCTCTTGAAATCGGCGTTTCAAATCAAACCGGATTACCTGCGCGATGTTCATCGAGTCCTTGAAGAATTCAATCCCTGCGATTACGGGGTACAACTGACCCGCAGTTTTCGCGCGCTCAAACTGTGGCTCTCACTCGAGACGTTTGGCCTCGCTGCGTTTCGCGAAGCGATCGGGCGCGGGTTCGAGCTCGCCGAGCTTGCCGAGCGCGAACTGCGCGCGCGTGCCGGCTGGGAAATTCTATCACCCGCGCAGATGGCGACCGTTTGTTTTCGCTTTGGCTCTGATGATGAGCTACAAACAAGGATCGTCGATGCGATGCTGCGCGACTGCTTTGCGCTTCTGGCCTCAACGACGTTGCAAGGCGTAACCGCGCTCCGGCTTTGCACGATCAATCCGCGCACGAGCGAAGAAGATATCATCAACACGATCGAGCGTCTCGACGGCTTGGCCAGGCAATTGTAGGAGACGCTGTTAGCGTCTCGTTCACCAGAAGGAAGCAAACTGCTTCCCCTACAATGACGAATCGCGCGCTCTCGCGTTGCAAATCGCAATCCAGAGTACAAGGATTAATGACATCGGGTTACTCCGTGTGACGAATGGAGCCGGCGCCGGTGACGTGTTTCTCGATCGACTTGGGGTTGCCGGAATAAATAACTTTGCCCGCGCCGGTGATGGAGACTTTGAGAGTATCGCTCACCGCGACCTCCGCATGTCCCGCCCCGGTTGTTGAAATCTCAGCTGTCTTGGTCTGGAGGGATTCGGCCTCAAGTTTGCTGGCGCCAGTCATGTCGGCCAGCAATTCGTCGATCTTTCCGTCGAGCATCACCCGCGCGGCGCCGGAGGATTCAATCGCAAATTTGGCTCCGGAAAGTTGAGTCGCAGTAAAACGCGTCGCTCCGCTAAGCCTGGCTCCATTCCGGGAAGGGCTGGAGAATACCACCTTAATTCCATGGGTGGGCCAAAGATTTCCATGCGAGCTTAGCCGAAGGCGGTTGCCGATATTTTCATTTTCGACGTGAGACAGCAGATTTTGGTCTGTGATAACGCTCAGGTCCGCTGCGCCGTTGCGCCATTCAATCTGCAACGCGCCGCTGGCTTCGATCTCTGAAAACGCGCTCACTGGTCGCGCGTCGGTCACGACGTGACCGTTGCCTCGGATTCCCTCCCAGTGGCAACCGTAAACGGCAAGAACCACAGCGATGAGGAGCGGAAGGTAAATTTTCTTCATAAGAGAGAACGTGCTTTGTATTGGTTCGATGCGATTCAGGCCGGCTTTGGATTCAAAAAAGGTCAGCCCATTCGTCGGCCCGACCGAGTGATTCGCTCGCTCCCGCTCACTCACCCTTCGGGCTTCCCGTCTACCCGCGCCGCTCCGGCGACCGCGTGTTCTCGCCCTAGCGATTATTTTGTGATCGTCAGCCTGGCGGAATCGATCAGCTCAGCATCGAGGTAAACATCGACGCGGTAATCGCCGGGCGCCCAACCGTCGTCAGGCCGCGAAAGAGTAAACGTGCCGTAAGCGTCCGGACTGTGCGCGACTGTCGAAGCTTCGTCGATGAGGTACTCGGGTGGCGCGACCTCGGCGACGTTCTCCGCGATCCAGACAACCCGGATTTTCGCTCCGAGCGGCAGATCGTGCCCTTGCCATCGGGCGTAGATTTTCGGTGTATCGGCGGGGAACTGATCGCTCGCGGCGCCTCGCGCAGCTTTTCCGGGCGTGACGGAAATTTTCTGCGGCGGCGCAAGTAATTTCACCTGCGGGCGCGGCGCGATCTTCGGTGGCTCTTTCAATTCAAGCGAGATGCGCCTCACCAACGTGCCCTCCGCCGTTTTCGTGACCGTCACGTCTTTGACGATACCTGTGCCGGGAGCGAACCAGCGGTCGATCGCGATCGACACCGGCTCAGTTTGCATGCCGCGAATGTGGAACGCGCGGAATGTGCCGGCCGGGACATCGACATCTTCCGCCGCCACGATTTGGTAATGCTGGCGCACCTGCGAGCCGCCGAGCTTGCTCGCAAAGTCCCAGCCCACGCCCAGTTCAAGCGGCGTGGCTACGATCGGCTGGGGCGGGTCGAGCGCGGTCGCTTTGCCGTAAGGATCGATCCGCGCCGCGCAAAAAATCCCGTGCTCGTTCACGATCATCAGGTCGGTATTCGTGATCAGCCCGTCGCGCAGCATTTCAAATTTCAGCAACGTGCGGGCGTTCAAATCTTGTGTGCCGCTGAGGCGATAGGCAGCGAGACGATGAATCTTTCCGTCCAGCGCGGCGTTCGCATCAGAAAAGGAAAATCCGGGGCCTGCCTCTTCGGTCATTTCATACAGCCACGTCGTGCCGTCAGCGGTCGGGAGCAATTGCTCACCTGCGGCGTGCGCGAGCGGTGCGGTGGCGAGGAGCACAATGAGGAGCCGTTGCACGCAGGCGACGCTAAAAAGCCGGCGCAAACGGTCAACCTCTCCTCGTCAGGTGTGATTCGCCGGATATTTTTGGACGATGCAGCGAGCAATTGTCCGAGCGCAACCCTGGATGTCGATCTTAGCGGCGCTTGTCGTGGCTTGCTGCCGGTGCTGGGCAAGCGCGCCGGACGCTGCGCCCGACTCGCGTCACGTCGTGCTCGTGGTTTGGGATGGGATGCGTCCGGATATGATGACAGAAAAAAACTGCCCGGTGCTTTGGCGCCTGGCGCAGCAGGGCGTCACTTTTCGCAGTCACCATTCGGTTTATCTCACCGCCACCGATGTGAACGGCACCGCGGTCGCCACCGGCGTGTATCCAAATCGCAGCGGGATCATTGCAAACCACGATTACTATCCCGGAATCGATGTTGCCAAACCGGTCGATGTCGAAACTCTCGACGCGGTGCGCAGGGGCGACAAAGTTTCGAATGGCAAATACCTCGGCGCACTCACAATCGCAGAAATCCTTCGAGCGGCGGGAAGAAAAACCGCGATTGCATCAGCCAAAGGCGTAGGTCTTCTCTTCGATCGAAAAGAAGCCGGACGCGAGACCGATTCGGTCAATCTTTTTGAAGGTCACGTGCTGCCGCCAGCCGCGGCCGGGGCGTTCGCAAAAACGCTCGGCGTTTTTCCTGAGCTAAAGAAAAGAAATTTTGCGCAAACCGACCAATGGACCTGCCAAGCATTGACGGAAATTCTTTGGAAGGATGCTCTGCCAAGCTTTTCGCTTCTGTGGTTGAGTGAACCGGACGCCACGCAGCACCTTACCGCGCCGGGCTCGGAAGCCGCACTGCGCGCGATCAAATCGAGCGACGACAATCTCGGGCGCGTTCTCGCCGCTATTGATCGACAGAACGCGCGCGACAACACCGATGTGCTCGTTGTGTCCGACCACGGCTTTTCGACCATTGGCCGCTCGATTGACCTGAGAAAAATTTTGAAAGACGTCGGCTTTGACGTGGTTACGGAGTTTTCGAGCGAACCGCGCGCCGGGCAAATCGTGCTCGCGGGAAACGGTGGCAGCGTTGTGTTTTATGTCGTAGATCGTGAAGCGGCGGTGACCCGCAGACTCGTCGAGTTTTTGCAGCAATCGGATTTCGCCGGCGTCATTTTCACGCGCGACAGACTGGAGGGCACTTTTCCGCTCGAGGCGGCGAAGATCGACAACGAACGCATGCCGGACGTGGTGCTGGCATTTCGCTGGAGTGAGGACGCGAACGCGTACGGTGTTCCTGGAACGATCGATGCGGATTGGCAGCGAAAAGCCGGCGAGGGGACGCACGCGACGTTGAGCAAATTTGATGTTCACAACCTGCTCGTCGCGCTCGGGCCGGATTTTCGTCGCGGCCAAACCGACGATCTGCCGAGCGGCAATGTCGATCTTGCGCCGACCATTCTGCGCATTGTTGGTCTTAC
>QHPZ01000120.1 GCA_003219225.1 Verrucomicrobiota bacterium
GCCGGGCATCCGGTGGTTTGGGCGCGCAACGAACAGCGGCCGGGTCGCCGCTCCGTTCTCATCTACGGTCACTATGACGTGCAGCCGCCGGACCCGCTCGAGCTCTGGGAATCGCCACCATTCGAGCCAGTGCTGAAAAACGGTTACGTGTTTGCGCGCGGCGCAACGGACAACAAAGGCCAGATTCTTTCCCACATTCTCGGTATCCAGGAAACGATAGCGCGCGGCGGCGATCTGCCGGTCAATGTCAATCTTGTCGTCGAAGGCGAGGAAGAGATTGGCAGCGTGCATCTGGGAAATTTTTTGCAGGAACATCGCGAGGTGTTGAAATGCGATGTGGTAATCGTTTCCGATACCGGCATGATCGCCCCCCGCACACCGACGATCAGTTATGCGTTGCGCGGCGTGGCAGGGCTCGAATTAAAGGTCACCGGGCCCCAGATTGATTTGCATTCTGGAATTTACGGCGGCGCAGTCGCCAACCCACTCGCGGCGATGGCGCGGTTGCTCGCCAGTTTGCACGATCGCGACGGGCACGTGGCGATTCCCGGCTTTTATGACGACGTCGAGCCGCTCGAGGATTGGGAGCGCGAAATGTGGCGCAAACTTCCCGTCGACGGTGACGCAATCGTTTTAGGCGAAAGCCGCGTGCCTGAACTTTTCGGTGAGAAAGATTTCAGCACGCTGGAAAGAATTTGGGCGCGGCCGACGGCGGAGATCAACGGGATGGGCGGCGGCTATCAGGGTAAAGGAACGAAGACGGTCCTGCCGAGCTATGCGATCGCGAAACTCACCTTCCGTCTCGTGCCAAACCAAAAAGCCGATGTGATTGTCGATCTTGCCAAGAAACATTTGCAGGCAACTTTGCCGCCCGGCGTCACGCTCGAGATGACGAGCGGCCATCATGGGCCGTGGTATATGACCGATCCGCACAGCCAATTCGGCGAGGCCGCCCAACGCGCGCTACGCAAGACTTTCAACAAGGACGTCGCCCTCATCCGCGAGGGTGGTAGCATCCCGATCGTGTCCGATTTCCGGCAGATTCTTGGCGCCGAAACCTTGTTGCTCGGGCTCGCGCTGCATGATTGCCGCGCGCATTCGCCTAATGAAAATTTTCCGCTGGAGAATCTCGACGCCGGCATTCGGATGAATCAGGCTGTCCTGGAGGAACTCGCCGCCGCCTGAAAAATGTCGATCAACCCGAAGCTGCGCACTCTGTTGTCGATCTTGGTGACCGTCGCGCTGAGCGTTTCTGCGCAAGCGCGCGGCGAGCATGACGAATATATCCTAGACAAAATCAAAAAAATTTTTTCCAGGCCGACGCCGACCCCGACGCCGAGGCCGCACAAGCAGCGAAAAAAGAAACCCGCGCCAACATCTGCTCCGAGTGCCGCTGCATCACCAACCAAGAGCGCAACTCCTTCTGCGGCGCCGACAGCGACCGCTTCGGCCTCGGTGACACCATCGCCTACGCCTTTGCCGCTGCCAACCGTCACGCCTACTCCGGCTCCAACAGCCACACCGGCAAGAACCCCGGTTCCGCGAACGACGGCGGCCCCGACGCCAACACCGGCAAAAACGCCGTCGCCGGAGACTACCGCGACACCGGCAGCCGAACAGCCGATTACTGCGGAAACCCCATCGCCGGTGCGCCGCGAAGCCTCACAATTTGTCGAACCGGTGCGACCGATCAGCCCCGGGCCGCGCACGAGATTTCATGTGACGGCCTCGCCTGCGCCGGCATCGACCTCGCCGCTGCCCAAAGCCATTGCCGTGCCGGTGGGCAGACCGACCGCGCCACCAAACGCGGCCATCGCGGCGAATGAAATTGCTGGTTACGAAACTTATCCGCCTGAAGTTCGTCGCGTCATCGATTTCGCACTTGGCCTAACGAGACAAAATCTTAGTTACAAGTATGGTTCGGCCGACCCGGCGAACGGCGGGCTCGATGCCTCGGGTTTCGTTCACTACGTGCTCTCCAGGTCCGGAATCAAAGATGTGCCGCGCGACGCGCGCGAGCAATACGTCTGGGCGCGCAAAGCCGGAAACTTCCAAGCCGTGCTCGCACACCGCGACGACACGTTCGAGCTTGACGCGTTGCAGCCGGGCGATCTGCTCTTTTGGGCGAGCGGCTCCAGCGTTAGCCGTGATCCCGATATCAGCCACATCATGATTTACCTGGGACGCGACAAAGCGACCAACCAGCGGATCATGGTCGGCGCGAGCGACGGGCGCACTTACAAAGGCCAATCACGTTTCGGCGTGAGCGTTTTCGATTTCAAAGTCGCGCAATTCGGGCCGAGAAGTCGCGAGGGCGCCGCGCCAGTTTTCGTCGGCTACGCGCGGATCCCCGGTGTGCGCGCGCAATAGGTTGGTTCAGGACGGACTCGGCGCAGGCGCCGTAGCTGTGGGCGAAGGAGTAGATGGCGATCCCGCGGGTACACGCTCGGAGCGAGTCGCGAGATAATGTTGGCGCAGCGTCGCCGCGACGAACAGCGTGACTATCGCAATCACAATGCGTTGCTCACGCTTGGTCAGCGCGAACAGGTTTCGCATTTGCGTTATTGCGCGACCGGTCGCGCGTACGCGAGCGGGTCGGCCATCCCGATTTCGCGAAATGCTTTTAAGCGCAGCTGGCACGAATCGCACGCGCCGCAGGCGCGACCGTCGGGCGCTGGGTCGTAGCAGCTGTGGGTGAGGGCAAGATCGACATTTAGTTCGAGCGCTTTGCGGATGATGTCGGCTTTTGAAAGCTTGATCAGCGGCGCATGAATTTGGAAGCGGCGACTTTCGACTCCCGCTTTGGTGGCGACGTTGGCGAGCGTTTCAAAGAGCATGATGAACTCCGGCCGGCAATCGGGATAGCCGCTGTAATCGATCGCGTTGACGCCGAGAAAAATGTGTCCTGCGCCTTTCACCTCGGCCCAGGCAAGCGCGTGGGCGAGAAAGACGGTGTTCCGTGCCGGCACGTAAGTGACCGGGATGCCATGGCCGATCTCTTCCTCCGAACGCTGCTTCGGAACATCGAGATGACCATCGGTCAGCGCCGAGCCGGCGAAGATCTGATTGTCGATCTTAACGATACGATGCTCTGTCGCGCCCAGCGAGTGGGCGACGCGCTGCGCCGCTTCCAGTTCGAAACGATGTCGCTGTCCGTAATCGAAGGCTGCGCGGTGCGTAGCCGCGGATTTCTTTCTTCGGCTCGACAGAGTCTCGCCCTACCGGCGCGTCCGGGTACTCCGCCCGCACGCTGAGCGCGATGCCCCCACGCGCCGAAAATTGCGCGGTCACGATTGCTTCGCGCGGTGCACAGGCTTTGACGAAAGCGTCCAAGATCCGGTTCGTGACCGCTTCGTTGAACGCGCGTTCGCTGCGGTAGGAGGCGAGATAAAACTTGAGCGACTTACTCTCAACGCAAAGGCGGTCGGGCACGTAATCGATTTCGATCCGGGCGAAATCGGCCTGGCCCGTGACAGGACAAAGTGAGGTGAAATCGTCGGTCTCGAAATGAATGCGATAATGCCGGTGCGCCGGATTGGGAAAGGTTTCCAGGCACGCTTCGGCCGGCGAGGACGGTAGTTTCGCTTCGCTCCGTCCGAGCAGCGTGAGTGAGCCGGATCGGTTTTTGCGCGGCACCCTTTGAATTAACGCCCTCGAGGCTGCGGCTTCAACCCTGGAGCCACCGGCCTGTGGCCGGTCGGGATAACGTTACCAATGCGAGACGGCCCAGAGGGCCGTGGCTACAGCAGCACCCGCACTTGAAAGGTGTGGGCAAGCGCGCTCGTGTTGAGTTGCTTGGACGACCACACTGAACCATCAAAGCCCAAACATCGCGTCGATGTGATCGATCTTTTCGCGCACGACCCGGGCTCCGATGAAGTCGTGCTCGTGATGAACGAAGCGCGGCCGTGGGACGGGTCGGACGAGCGGCTGTATCAGGTCC
>QHPZ01000122.1 GCA_003219225.1 Verrucomicrobiota bacterium
GAGATGTCGAGGCCGCTTTGAATGAGCGCGGTCATTTTGTACCAGGTCTCGTACATCTCGCGGCCGTAAATTCCTTTAATCGTCAGTTGATCGAAGACGACTTGGTTCCAGTCGATCGCCGCGCTGCCGGGCATGATGCCGAGCAATGCGATTTTTCCACCGTGAAACATGTTCGGCAGGATGTCGTCGAATGCTTTGGGGTTCCCGGACATCTCGAGTGCGACATCGAAGCCTTCTTTCATTTCGAGCTTCTTCATCGCGACAGTCAGTTTTTCGGTCCGCACATCCAGCGCAAGATCGACATGCATCTTGCGCGCGAGCTCGAGCCGGTAGGGGTTTACATCGGTGATGACGACGTGACGCGCGCCGGCTTTTTTGCAAATGGGAATTGCCATGCAACCGATCGGCCCGGCGCCTGTGATGAGGACATCTTCGCCGACCAAATCGAACGAGAGCGCAGTATGAACGGCGTTGCCGAGGGGATCGAAACAGGAAAGCACATCGAGCGGAATAGATGGATCGGCGTGCCAGCAGTTGTCCTGCGGGATGACCACGAATTCGGCCCATGCGCCGGGACGATTCACGCCGACCCCCTGCGTGTTCGGGCAAAGATGGCGCCGTCCGGCGAGACAATTCCGGCAATGTCCGCAGGTGATGTGACCTTCGCCAACGACGAGGTCGCCTTTCGTGAAACCTTTCACGTGATCACCAACAAAATCGACAACGCCCACGAACTCGTGGCCGATAGTCATCGGCACCGGGATCGTCTTCTGTGCCCACGCGTCCCAATTGTAAATGTGGACATCAGTTCCACAGATTGAGGTCTTGAGAACGCGAATCCGGACGTCGTCACCTGCAGGTTCGGGAACCGGAACTTGATCGAGGCAGAGGCCAGGCTCAGCCCTGGCCTTGACCACGGCCTGCATTGTTTTCTGCACGAACCAAACCTAAGCGAATCGGGAAAGTCCGCCAGTCGGACGGACTCGTCCCGTGGCGCGCAGGAAAACCGGCACAACTGCTTGCCTTGGTAAGTTTCGTCCGGGATGATGCAGGGGCATGCCGGTGACACTTGAGCAAGCAGAGCCTCGCACGGCTACACCGCGCTCGATCTTTTTCCTGCGGTTCGTCACAACAGTCGCGCTCTGGTCGCTTGCGCTGCTGATCGCCTTTTCGGGCCACGAATTCCTTTTTACCGCGCTGATCTGCGTGTTCGGGCTAATCGCGCTTTGGGAGTTTTACAGCATGCTCGATCACCGTGAGCTGCCGAATTTCAAAATCACCGGGATGATCTGCGGCGCGGTCATGCTCGGCGGCAGCTTTTATTACTTTGGCAAAATGGGGCCGACCGGCTCCTACGATTTCGAGATCGCGGTGCTGCTGTTTTTTCTGCTCACCGTTTTTGGGCGGCAAATGTTTGCGCGGCTGCGGCACGACGAACCGCTGCAGACGATGGCCTATACGCTGTTCGGGCTGCTGTATGTGCTGTGGCTGTTCAATTTCACCACGAAGATCCTGTATCTGACGCCGCGGGCGAATGGGGCGGTGACAGGGCAATTTTATCTTTTGTATCTCATCGCGGTGACAAAATTCAGCGACATGGGCGCCTATCTCACCGGGAGCGCAATTGGTCGCCACCTCATGACCCCGCACATCAGCGCGAAGAAAACGTGGGAAGGATTTTTCGGCGCGCTCGTCCTGGCGCTGCTGTGCAGTTTGGTCCTGTTCAAGTTGATGCCCGGACATTTGGCGATGTTGAGCTGGACGCACGCGACTGTGCTCGGCTTGCTGCTGGGATTTGCGGCAACGATCGGTGATCTGGCCGAATCAATCATCAAACGCAGCACCGGGGTGAAGGATTCGGGAAATTTTCTCCCGGGCATCGGCGGCGCGCTCGATTTGATCGACAGCCTGCTCTTCACGGCCCCGCTGCTGTTTTTTTATCTCCGGCTTGTCATTCACGTGCCGTAAGCAATTGGTCTCACACAAAGGGCACAAAGGTGCACGACGGTTCACGGAGTCTAATAATTTTCTTTACCCGTTGTGAACCGTTGTGACCTTTGTGTGAGCTTCTAAAATGAAACGTAAACGCGTCGTTGTTCTGGGCGCGACCGGCTCGATCGGCGAAAGCGCGCTGAAAGTGGCGCGCGACATTCCCGAGCGGGTCGAGATCGTCGCGATGGCAGCGAACAGTAACGCGGAAAAGCTCGCCGCGGCCGCGAATGAACTGCGGCCAGAATCGGTTTGTCTCGTCGACAAAGGCAAGATCGACATCCTGGAGCGCGCGCTCGCGTACCAGCCGCGAATTTTCTGCGGCGAAGAAGGATTATGCGAGATTGCCTGCCTCACGAGCGCCGACATGGTGCTGGTCGCAATTGTTGGTACAGCGGGATTACGCCCCGCATTGGCGGCGATTGAGGCGGGCAAAGATCTCGCGGTCGCGAGCAAGGAGATTTTGGTCATGGCCGGCGAGATCGTGATGCGCGAAGCGCGGGAGAAGGGCGTGCATGTTTTGCCGGTGGATTCGGAGCATAACGCGATCTTTCAGTGCCTCGATGGCCGCGCATCGGAAATTCGCCGGATTATTCTGACCGCGTCCGGTGGACCGTTTCGCGAAATGCCTCGCCCAAAGTTCGATTCGATTACGTCCGAGCAGGCGCTGAAGCACCCCACCTGGAACATGGGACCGAAGATCACGATCGATTCAGCCACGCTGTTCAACAAAGGCCTGGAGATGATTGAGGCGCACTGGCTGTTCGGGGTGGAGATGAAGCGGGTCGAAGTCGTCATTCATCCGCAAAGCATCGTCCACTCGTTGGTCGAGTTCGCCGACGGCTCAACGCTCGCGCAACTGAGTTACTCCGACATGTGTTTCCCGATTCAATATGCGATCACCTGGCCGGAGCGCGTCGCGAATACTCTACCGCCGCTCGATTTTTCCAAGCTGGCGAAGCTGGAATTTTTTACGCCGCGTTACGAAGACTTTCCGGCGCTCAGCTTGGCGCGGCGCGCCGGCGAAACCGGCGGCACTCTGCCTGCTGTGATGAACGCGGCCAATGAAATCGCTGTGGCTGCATTCCTGGATGGGCAAGTGAGATTCCCGAGCATCTGGCAAATTGTGGAAAGAACGATGAACGAGCACGCGAGCGTTGCGCATGCCGATCTGGAGGCGATATTGGCAGCCGATCAATGGGCGCGCGAAGTGGCAACGAGAATCGCTAAAACGTCACATCGTTAAATCGGCAGCGCTGCTCCTCCTGAGCGTTATTTTCATCCTCCTCGAAGTGCTCGTGCTCTTCAATCTGCTCATTGTCGTGCATGAAGTCGGGCACTTTCTAGCGGCGCGCTGGCGCGGTCTTTACATCGAGAAGTTCGGCATCTGGTTTGGCAAACCGATTTGGAAGAAAACGATCAACGGCGTGCAATATTCGTTAGGCACGCTGCCCTTCGGCGGGTTTGTCGCGTTGCCGCAGCTTGCCCCGATGGATATCATCGAGGGCAAGGCGGATATGGATCGCGCGCAGTTGCCGAAGATCTCGGCGCTCGACAAAATCATCGTCGCCTTTGCCGGGCCGCTGTTCAGTTTCCTGCTGGCGATTGTGTTTGCGGTGATCATTTGGGCGGTTGGGCGGCCGGTGAGCGAGTCGGAGGCGACGACTACGATCGGTTATGTGGTGCCGGATTCGCCCGCGGCGCAGGCCGGGCTGCGAGCCGGTGACCGCATCCTCGCCATCGATGGCAAGCCGGTCACGCGTTTTGGCGGAATGGGCGAAGACCACGTCCGATTGTTCCGGAAACAAAGCCGTGGACGAGGAAGGCGTTTCGCCAGATCGAGATCCTGCCGGCCGAAACGCCGATGATCGCGAAAGTGGAACCCGGCAGCCCGGCTGCTAACGCCGGGCTACAGCCCGGCGATCTCATCACTGAAATTAATGGCGAACACCTTTATCACGTTCTCGGGCTCGCCGATTACATCCGAGCACGTCCGGACGCCCCCTTGCGGTTGACGATTGAGCGGCATGGAAAAAACTTGAGCGTTCCATTCGAGCCGGGTCATCCCACGATTGACGTGGTCGTGGAAAACAGCCCGGCCGCGCGGGCCGGTTTGCGCAAGGGCGACATCGTGCTGGCCGTGGATGGTCGCGACGCGAAGAGCGCGTTGGCCGTCTCCGATTACATCAAACAACATGGCGGCCAGCCGCTGAAGATGTCGATCTTGCACGGCAAAGCGCAGCGCGAGGTGAGCGTGACGCCGGAAGTGCCGCAAGATGAAAAGGTCCCGCGGATCGGAATTCAATGGGCGGAGGATTTTGGGATTGTGCTCGACGAATACGGCCGAATGACGGTGAAACATCCGCCGCCGTTCGAGCAAATCCGGGCCGGGATGTTATCGATTGTGAATACGCTCGGCGCAGTCGCGTCGCCGAAGTCGGACGTGAAACTACAGCACATGAGCGGGCCGGTGATGATGTTGCGGGTCTACTATGTAATGTTTGAGAACAAGGAAGGTTGGCGCATGGCGCTGTGGTTCAGCGTGGTGTTGAATGTAAATCTTGCCTTGCTCAACCTGCTGCCGATTCCGGTGCTCGACGGCGGGCATATCCTGCTCGCGGTTGTGGAAGCGGTGCGGCGTCGGCCGGTCAACATGCGCGTGCTCGAAGTGGTGCAAACCGCCTGCGCCGTTCTTATTATCGGATTCATGGTTTACATCGCTTTCTTCGACGTGCAGGACCTCTTCGGCACCCGTCGCGACCGGCCAAAGTTTTTGCCGAAAGCCGTGCCGGCGAAAACAACTCAGCAATAGAGCCGACCGCGCGTTGCGGCGCGTTTCTGCCGCCGTAGATTTGAAGCTCCCGTGAACTATTGCGTGAATCCATTTCAGCATAACCGCCGAGCCACGCGCGAAGTGCGCGTCGGCAACGTCGGTATCGGCGGGAAGAATCCGATCCGCGTCCAATCGATGATCACGTGCGACACGATGGACACGGAGGCGTCGATTGAGCAGACGATCGAGTTGGCCAAGGTGGGCTGCGAAATTGTGCGGATTACTGCGCCGACGGTGAAGGACGGGCGCAATCTCGAGCATATTGTCAAAGGTTTGCGCGCGCGGGGCTGCGATGTGCCGATCGTCGCGGACATTCACTTCAAACCAGAAGCGGCGATGGAAGCGGCGAAATGGGTCGACAAGGTGCGGATCAACCCGGGCAACTACGCCGATACGAAGAAGTTCGCGATTCGCGAATACACCGACGAGCAATACGCCGGCGAACTGCAGCGAATCCGGGAACGTTTCTCGCCGCTGGTCGAGCTTTGCAAGAAACGCCGAATTGCGATGCGGATCGGGACGAACCACGGCTCGCTCTCCGACCGCATTCTAAATAGATACGGCGATACGCCGCTCGGGATGGTGGAGAGCGCGCTCGAGTTCGCGCGGATCGCGCGCCATTTGGATTATCACGCGTTCGTGTTCTCGATGAAAGCGAGCAATCCGAAAATCATGATCGCGGCCTATCGCTTGCTCGTGGCGCGATTGAACGAGCTCGGCCCGGACTGGAATTACCCGCTGCATCTTGGCGTGACCGAAGCGGGCGAAGGCGAAGATGCGCGAATCAAGAGCGCGATTGGAATTGGATCGCATCTCTCGGATGGAATCGGCGACACGATTCGTGTTTCCCTGACCGAGGACAGCCCTCATGAAATCCCAGTGGCGAAGGCGTTGATCGAGATGGTGGAGAAGGAAACAGCCGAACGCCCGATGTCGAACATCGAATTATCATTTGATCCGTTTTCGTACCAGCGGCGGGCGAGCCAGACAATTGAACGGGATGGAGTGCGGCTTGGAGGCGAAGAACTGATTCGCGTGCTCGTCAGGCGCGAAAACTTCAAGAAGATCGCGCACAAGATCGACAAAATGGGCGATTACAAGCCGGAGATCGTTTATGAAGACGCTCAGATTGTGCCGGTCGATCCGCGCGATGACGCAGCGATCGCAAAAGTTAACTCCGCACCTGAGTCGCAGCTCGTGACGGTAAACGACGATGTCGATCTTCCAGTCATTGCCGCGTTTCGTTTGCTCGCGGCAAAATTGAAAGCGCGACATCCGATCTTATTGAAGGATGTTTTGAGAAAGTGGGAGGGACCTCAGCGTCCCGACGGTCGCGGCACCGAGGCCGCTCCCACATTTCTACAGACACTGCTCACAGCTTCGACGAATGTCGGGTCGCTGCTGTGCGATGGAATTGGCGATGCGGTTTTGGTGCAGGGTGAAGAAGCACCGGGACAGGCGCTGCGTTTGAGTTACAACATCTTGCAGGCCGCTGGCTCGCGCATTTTCAAGACCGATTACGTCGCCTGTCCCTCGTGCGGACGCACGCTTTTCAATCTGCAAACCACAACCGCGAAAATCAAAGCCGCAACCTTGCACCTCAAGGGTGTCAAGATTGCGATCATGGGTTGCATCGTGAACGGACCCGGCGAAATGGCGGACGCCGATTTTGGCTACGTCGGCGGCGCACCTGGAAAAGTAAACCTCTACGTGGGCAAGACGCCGGTGAAGTTCAACATTCCCGAGGCGGAAGCAGTCGACCGCTTGGAAGATCTGATCCGCGAACACGGGAAATGGATCGATCCAACACCGGCCAAACCGGTGCTGGTGTGACATCGGTGGAAGCGACAGCCGTCCCGACTGGCAGCCGATTGTAAGCAGAACCACGAAATAAAAGCGTCACCATCGCCGCGTCTGGATCCACGGCTACTATGTAGTTCGTTAATAGACGAGCTGCGGCGGATTTGTTGATCGCAGCCGTTTGCCTGATTCGTGCCTTTGACGTCGCTTTTTTGTTTTCGAGCTTGCGGTCGTCGAAAAGTTATTCACAGACGTTAAAAAAAGTGGCGAGAAAACTCTTGAGCTTGGGGACGGCGTCGCGGAATTTGAAGTTTTCCACTCACCTCAACCCCAAATCTATGAAACTTCCTCATTGGTTTAGTCGTCCCTCAATTCTGTCTTATTGCCGTGTCGCACTTAGCGGCACTTTTTTGTCGGCAGCGGTCGCGATGGCGTTCGTGGCCGCAAGTAATACCGGCGCACTGACGACCGGCCTCGGCTCGAGCGCAAAGCATCGCTTCCATGCGTTGAAGGAGCAGGCCCATTACGGCCTCGCTTCCCGCAACGAATGGTTTGACGAAATCGGAACACCCGAGGATCCAGAGCAAGCCGCAACAGAGGATTATGCGGATCGGGCTTATCCGGCTGACTACGTCCCGTTCAGTTTCACGGTGAATGCGCAGACCGCATGGACGAAAATCAAATCGCAGAAAAATAAGAACAAAGTAGGAAACTGGACGCTGGCAGGCCCGAGCACGGCGAACTTTCCGGATATTTTGACTTTCACTGGTGCGGCTTACACGACCTCCGGCCGTATCACGGCGCTGGCAATCGGGCCGACCTGCACGACCGGTAACTGCACACTTTGGGTCGGAGCCGCGGGCGGCGGCGTTTGGCGCACGACCAACGCGCTCTCCGGAAACGGGCCGAGTTGGACGTTTGTTTCGGGCATCTTCGCGACCAACGCGATCGGGACGCTGAAGTACGACACTGCGACCGGCACACTCTACGCGGGAACCGGCGAACCGAACGCGTCCGCTGATTCGGAAGCTGGCTTTGGCATTTACAAATCTACCGACACTGGGACCACGTGGACAAAGCTGGCCGCGAACACAACCGTTCCGGCGATGGCGACCCCGTGCGGCACCGCACCAGCGTATACTGGCCCGGCTTTCGACGGGCGTGCCATTTCATCGATCGTGGTTAGCGGCGGCACCATGTATGTCGGTTCAACGCGGGCTGTCCGCGGCGTGAGTTCGGTCTCGAGTGGCGGCGTGGTCACCCTGGCTCCAGGCCTCCCGCCGTACGGCCTGTGGAAGTCCACCGACAGCGGCGCGAACTTCACTCTGTTGGCACCGGAGGGCGTCTGCCTGAACCCGACCCTGCCCGGCGATGCCGGGAAAATCCAGGCGAGCTTTGGCTCGGCGCGTGGTGTCACCCACGTCGAATTTGACCCGAACTACGCGACCAACACCACGCTCTATGCATCTGCGTTCCCGAGGCTGACCGCAAGTGGCGGCGGCGTCTGGCGCACGCCCGATAATGGCGCCACCTTCACGCAGATCAAGACGGCACTCGCTCCCGCCAATATTAACGACCGGGCCGAATTTGCTGTCACCCCGATAACTGGTGGCTTTACGCGAATGTACGTGGGCGATGGCAACACCGGCTCACCGACGGCGCACCTTTATCGCAGTGACGATGTGACAACGGCCGCGCCGGTCTTCACCGATCTCACTGCGGCCCAGGTTCCGGCTGGTCAAACTGATAACTACTGCACAGGTCAGTGTTGGTACGACAACGTCGTGTTCTCGCCGCCCGGTTATCCGGACACTGTCTATTTGGCGGGCTCCTACGATTACGCCACCTATGCTGGCTCGACCAACAGCCGCGGCCTTCTCTACTCGACGGATGCTGGAGCATCGTTCACCGACGTGAGTTGGGATGCGACCACCAATCCGACGCCGGCGGGAAGCTGTTGCCAGCCGAATCCGGTTGCACCGAATGGGATGCATCCTGATCACCACGCGGTCGTCGTGTCCCCGAGCAATCCGGGTCTCTTCTTCGACGGCTCAGACGGTGGCCTGATGCGATCGAGCGGCAGTTTCGCCGATATCTCCTCGCAGTGTACGACCTACCGAGGTCTGAGCGGAAGCGACTTGGCGCTCTGCCAGCAACTGCTATCGCGGGTTCCGACATTCCTTTACAGTCTGAACAAGGGCCTTTCGACCGTGCAGTTTCAGAGTCTCTCTGTTGCTGCCGACAACTACAAACACCTGCAAGGAGGCACGCAGGACAACGGTACGTTTGAAACGACCGGCTCCTCTGTGACCTGGCCACAGATTATCTACGGCGACGGCGGCCAGTCGGGTTTCAACATCGCCAACTCGGCCCAGCGTTTCAATACGTTCTTCGCCCAATACACCGACGCGAACTTTCAGAACGGCGATCCAAGCAAGTGGGTCGTGATCTCCGGGAATCTGTTCGCCGAGGGCTCGCAATTCTACAAGCCGATCATCGCGGATCCATTTGTGCCTGGGCAGATCTTCGTGGGCGAGGCGAGCGTGTGGCGGACGCCGGATTGGGGCGGTGTCCAGGCGACTCTGGAGGCGAACTGCCCTGAGTTCACCACGGCTGGAAACCAGCCTGGTTGCGGTGACTTCATGATTATCGGAGACGGCGCGCCATCGACGCGGTTGACCTCCTCGCTCTGGGGCGATCGCTCCGGCGGCAACGTTGCCGCGCTGGCCCGGAGTACAACCGAGAACACTACACTGTGGGCGGCGACGACCACCGGCCGAGTGTTCATCACCAAGAACGTCAACGCAGCCAACAGTTCGGTGTCCTACAAGCGGCTCGACAACATGCCCTCGGCGACAGCAGATCCGAACCGATTCGTGAGCGGTATCACAGTCGATCCATCGAATTCAAATCACGCTTGGATCTCGTACACAAGCTATAGCTCGCTAACGCCCACGACACCCGGTCACGTCTTTGAAGTGACCTACGACCCGAGTGCCAATGCAGGCGCGGGTGACGCTACGTGGGTGAGCGTCGATGGCACCGGAACCAACGCGTTCCCGGATTTCCCGGCGACAGCGATTGCTCGTGACACGAACAACGGCGACCTCTATGTCGCGAACGACTGGGGCGTTCTGCGGCTTGTCGGTGGCGTCGCAGCCAATGGTTGGTACCAAGCTGGCAATGGATTGCCGCAGGTGGAAGTGGCAGGTCTCACAATTGTTCCAAGCGCGCGGAAGCTTTACGCCGCGACGCACGGACGTAGCGCCTGGCAGTTGACCTTACCATAAAGGTTGGCTTCGCAAATTTGGGCGGGATAGTTAAAATCTATCCCGCCCATTTTTTTTATGATGTCGATCTTCCGATCTCTGGTTATACCCTGTGCTTGCGTCGCGTTGATTTACGGCGCGACCCTGGCTCATGCCGCAGAACCAAGTTTCGTGGAAGGACAACTCAGGATTCTCTCGCTCGGGGAGGTTGACCTCGCTGAGGCCGGCCAGACAAACTTGGCCGAACGCGTTTACTCTGAATATCCGCTCGTTATTCTAAGCGGCGACGGGAAACGCGAAATTACCCGGCTTACTGCGGACGCGAATGGACATTATCGCGCCGAGTTGCCGCCCGGCGATTACGTTTTGGATGTACACGACCGCGCGCGCAAACACGTTCGTGCGAGGCCTAAACCATTCAGTGTCGTCCCGAATCAGGTCGTCCACGTTGATATGGACATTGATATCGGTGTTCGCTGAGGTGGCACGACGTTAATTTGACACACCACGCCTCTTTTGATTTAGTAGCACGGTAGTTTTCTTCCTCGCTAGCGATTCTCTCGCGAGGCTCTCTGTTCGGTTTCCAGCTAGTATTCAGGCAAAGGTTTTTAACTCTGAGAACATAACTCGGCACAGCTATGGCCGGTCATAGTAAGTGGTCCAAAGTCAAGCGTTTCAAAGGCGCAATCGACGCCAAGCGCAGTCAGATTTTTAGCAAGTTGTCCAAAGAGATCAGCATTGCCGCCAAGAGCGGCGGTGGCGATCCGAATAGCAACCCGCGCCTGCGCAGCGCCATCCAGGCCGCGCGCGCGCAGAGTATGCCGAACGACAACATCGAGCGCGCGATCAAGCGCGGCATGGGCGAGGGCGTCGAAGCGGCGCAAATCGAGGAGATCATGTACGAAGGCTACGGGCCGGGCGGAGTCGCGCTAATTGTGGAAGCGGCAACCGACAACAAAAATCGCACCGCCGCGCAGGTCCGCAGCATTTTCAGCAAGAACAGCGGCAACCTCGCTTCCACCGGAAGCGTTTCTTACATGTTTCATAAGAAAGGCCAAATCACCGTGCCGCGCGATTCGATTAACGAGGACCGTCTCTTCGAGCTCGCCCTCGAGGCGGGCGCGGAAGAGTTGACAAGCGAGGAGGATCAGTATGTTATTACCACTTCGCACGATCAGCTCTACGCCGTAGCTGAGACGCTTAAAAGGGCAAATGTCACGACTGATGGGCAAAAGTTTACGTTCATCCCCGAGACAACGGTTCAGGTCGCTGATGAAACCGTGGCGCGGCAGGTGCTGCGCTTGTGTGACGCCCTCGAAGACGACGACGACGTGCAAAACGTCTACTCCAATCTAGACATCCCGGACGAACTGCTGGCCAGGTTGCCGGCTTAAAATTTTAGTTGAGCTAGCGCAGAAAAATCAACGGTCGCGCTCTGCCGATAGCGAGCAATTCCATTTCATTATGAACGAAGAGAACGAAAACCAACCCCCACCGGTCGAGACCGAATCCGCTTCGACCGAGCAACGCCATTTCCGCCCCCGCCGGCGTTATCCCCGACGACGGTTTCGCGATCGTGGCGAGCGGTTCGCCGGCGATAATTCGAACGAACGCGACAGTTACTCCTCAACCATGACCGACCCGGCCTCGGCCGAGACGGATGTCGCCGCGCTCGATCGACAATCCAAAGGGGCGGCCGAAAACGGCGAGCCGCTTACCACCGAGCCCGAGTTCGGCGAAGGCATCATCGAGATTTCCGGCAAGGGTTTCGGTTTTCTGCGCGACCCGAAACGCAACTTCGTCCAGACGCCGCAGGATATTTTTGTCACGCCGGAAATCGTCCGCCGCTTCGCCTTGCGTGACGGGATGTGGATTTACGGTGAAACCCGCCGCGGCAATCGCGGGCCGCAGTTGATCAAGCTGCTCACGATCAATAGCGAAGATCCTGCGAAGTATCAGGGCCTGCGAGCGTTCGAGGAGCTCACGACTATTAATCCGAACAAGCGGATCAAACTCGAGACCGTCCCCGATCGTTACACGACGCGAATCATGGACCTGATGACCCCGCTCGGGATGGGCCAGCGCGGTCTGATTGTTGCGCCGCCGCGCACCGGCAAAACAACCTTGCTCCATCACATTGCCGAGGCGGTGACGAAAAACCACAAGGACATGCACGTCATCATCCTGCTCGTGGATGAGCGCCCGGAAGAGGTCACCGATTTTCGCCGCTCCCATCCCACCGCCGAACTGATCGCCAGTTCCAACGACAGCGACATCAAGAGTCACACCCGGATTGCCCAATTGGCGATCGAGCGAGCCAAACGCCTGGTCGAAGCGGGCAAACACGTTTTCATTTTGCTCGACTCGATCACCCGTACGGCGCGCGCTTTCAACAATGCGCTCGCCGGCGGCGGCCGCACCATGAGCGGCGGCATTGATGCGCGCGCGATGGAAATCCCGCGAAAAATTTTCGCGGCGGCGCGCAACACTGAGGAAGCCGGTTCGCTCACCATCGTCGCTACCGCGCTGATCGAAACCGGCAGCCGGATGGACGAGCTCATCTTCCAGGAATTCAAAGGCACCGGTAATATGGAAATGGTTCTCGACCGAAAGATCAGCGATCAGCGTATTTATCCGGCGATCGACATCTTCCTTTCCGGCACCCGGCGCGAGGAACTGCTCCTCGAGCCGTGGGAGCTGGAAAAGATCAATCTCATCCGCCGCGGCCTGGCCGGTCACAAACCGGAAGAAGCCATTCAGCGTCTGCTCATGTTCGTGAAAAAATTCCCGACCAACAAGCAGATGCTCAAGGAAATTCCGGGATAATCGGCGCGCTGCAGCATTGTCGATCTTGCAACGACGTTTCTGGCCGCGTCGTTTGCGCTTGCGCAAGATCCTTCGCCGATTGAGCGGCCGGGAACGAATCGGCCCGGTTTCGGAATTAAGCACACCGCTGACTCATCGCGCTGTGCTTGCGGCAGTGAAACGCGCGCTGGGTAATGAGCTGCATGGCGATCACCTCGACATCGGCAGCGGCACCGGCGACCTGCTTCGTCTCTTCGCCGCGAATTTTCCATTGCGCTCGCTCGCGTGCGATTACACCGACGGGTTGATGAAGGTCTCCGGCCAGAAAGTCGAGATTGTCGATCTCAATCGACAGCCGCTCCCGTTCGGCGACAACCGGTTCACATTGGTGACCTGCATTGAAACGATCGAGCATCTGGAAAATTTTCGGGAGCTCGTGCGCGAGACTTACCGCGTCCTGCAGCCAGCTGGCTTGGCCGTTTTCTCAACGCCAAACATTCTCAATCTGCGCTCGCGCTGGCGGTTTCTGACTTCGGGGTTTTACAGTCTCTTCGGCCCGCTCGCGCTCGATGAGCCGAAGATTCACAGCACGCGCGGTCACATCAATCCGGTGAGCTGGTTTTATCTTGCGCACGCGTTGCGTGGCGCCGGGTTCGAAAATCTTCGGCTCAGTGTCGATAAATATCAGCGGCGCTCCTTTTTGGCGTTTCCCTTGCTCGCGTTGCCGATTTATCTTGGCGATCGGATCGTTCGTTATCGCGAGACCGACAGGTATCAAACGTTGGACGAACGCAACATCGACATCGTGCGCGCGATGAATTCGTTCGACTTGCTCTTCGGCCGCACCGTGATCGTCACCGCAACCAAACCGCGATGAAAGCGAAGGAAGTCGCATGGGAAGTGTTGCCGCCGGAGGACAAGCAACGCCGCGCCGCGCTCGAGCCATTGTTCAAATGGCTTGCCGTCATCATGGACGATTTTCTTCGCGTGCCCGGCACAAATTTCCGCTTCGGCCTCGATCCGCTCATTGGCCTGCTGCCCGGGCTCGGCGACACCGCGTCGGCAATTATTTCCGCGCTGGGATTGGTCTATGCCGCCCGCACCGGTCTGCCGAAAGTTTTGCTCGCGCGGATGGCTGCGAACATTTTGATCAACGAACTCGTCGGCGTGATCCCCGGCGTAGGCGACGCATTTTCGTTTTGGTTTAAATCGAATCGGCGCAATTACGAACTGCTCCGGCGCTACCGCGCCACGCCGACGCGCGCGCGCAAGAGCGATTGGTTTTTTCTCGCGCTCGTGCTCGGATTACTCTTCATCATCGTGTGCGCGGGGCTGATCGTGAGTTTTGCCGTGCTGTGGGCGATCGGACACGCGCTCAGCAGCTCTGGCCGTTCCGTTTGATGTATCGCTGATAGAGCGCGTGGATGGTGTCGCGCGCCTTCCGATATTCGGTCGCGAAACTGCCCGGCTCTTTGTAACCGACTCGCTTCGCCAACTTCGCCTGTTCATCCGGGTCGGCCGGTAGACTCGAGATGCTTTTGCTGTCGAAGCGTCGCAGCACCATCTCGCAATGCCGCAGCAAGTCGTAGGCGTTGGCAATTGCTGTCGCATCAGTTTTCGAAATCAAGTCGCGGTATTGCAGGAGCGACAGCGCGCGCTGCCAGTTCGGCTCCCAACTTCCGGAACGCATCTGCAGCGCCTGCGCCAGAAATTCCGCCTCGATCATGCCGCCAGCGCCGGTTTTGAAATCGAGAAAATCAGAGCCGGTGCCGCGCTCGCGCCGGATTCGTTCGAGCATATTATCGATCTTCACGAGCAGGTCTGGGTGCTGACCGGCTTCGCACCATACCTCCTGCGCGAGGGCGATGAATTCCTGCCGGCGCGGACCGATGATCGCGCGCGCGCGAGTCAGGGCCTGGAGTTCCCAGAGTTGTGCCCGACCATGATAGTAGCGGCGATACGCATCAATCGATCCCACGAGCGGACCTTGCTCGCCTTCGGGCCGCAACCGCGCATCGACCCGCGGCAGATTTCCCTCGGCGCTCGGTTGCGCCATCGCCGACAGGAGCTTTTGCGCCTGCCGATCTTCCTCAGCGATGAACAGCACGTCGAGGTCGGCGCCATAACTGATTTCCTCGCCGCCGAACTTTCCCAGCGCGACGATGGTCAGCTCATCACCGGCGAGCATCCGATTGACCGCGATCAAACACGCTTCAGCCAAAGCGGATCGTTCCCGGCAAATCGAGGCCGTGTCGTTTAGCCCGAGCACGTCGCGCAAAAGAATGCGCAGCAGCTGTGTCTGGCGGTAGGAGCGAACATGATCGAGCGCGGCTTCGGTTCGGCTGAACGCTTTTAGTTTGCTCAGGTGATCGGCGACGCCGGCGCTTTGATCGAGCCCTCGGTCGCGCGTGATCTCTTCGAGCAAGTGCGGTCGGCGGACGAGCAAATCGGCGGCGAACTGACTGGCATCGAACGTTTTCACGAGGAGATCGAGCAGCCGAGGATTTACAACGAGCAATTCAAAAAGCCGACTGCGCAATCCATACGCTTCGACGAAACGAACCACGCGTGTAAGCGCTGCGTCCGGATCGGCTACGCGCGCGAGCTGAGTCAGGAGCAGGGGGTGCAGTTTGCGAAAACCCTGCCGTGTGCGTCGTGAGACGTGACCGCTGCTCTGTGCTTCCGCCAGATCGCCAAGCGCACGTTCAGCCAGCGCATGGTTACGGAAAAATCCAAGCTCGAGCGCGCCGATTTCCATGCCGGCCGACGCGTCGGCGATGACGCGCCGGAACACGTCGCGCACCGCCAACATCTCGTGCTCGAGCGCAGTTTGGAATGTCTCGGCTGACGCAAAGCCGAGGCTGAGCGCGAGCCGGCGCAAGTGCTCGGGATTTTCGGGGAGAGTATGAGTTTGTTCTTCCGCTTCGATCTGCAAGCGATGCTCAGTCTGGCGCAGAAACCGGTAAGCACGCTCCAGATCGAGAACTTCATTTTTCGGGATCAGCTCCAGGTGCGCCAGACCGCGTAGCGCGTCGAGCGTATTCGGTTCCTGCAGGAAAGTGTGCCGCGCGCCGTGGACGAACTGGAGTGTTTGCACGACGAACTCGATTTCCCTGATCCCGCCGCGACCGAGTTTCACATCGCGTCCGAGCCGGCTGTGGCCGACGATGTCGCGTTCAATTCGCGCTTTAATCTGCGCAACCTCGCGAAGCAGATCGGGCGTCGGGCTCTTTGGGTAGATGAAAGGTTGGAGTCGATGCAAAAATTCGTAGGCCAGTTCGCGGCTGCCGGCCACGCCGCGGGCTTTGATCAGCGCGAGCCGCTCCCACGTTTCGCCAAACCCGCCGTAGTAATGCTCCATGCTTTCGAGCGAGCGTGCGAGCGGACCGGCCGAGCCTTCCGGCCGCAATCGGAGATCGACCCGCAACAGCGCGCCCTCGGGATCGGCCGTGGAAAAGCTCTCCAGAATTTTTTCGCCGAGGCGATTGAAGAACTGATGATAAGAGAAACCCGCCGAGAGCTCGCCCTCGTCGCTGTAAACAAAGATAAGATCGACATCGGAACTGTGGTTCAACTCGCGCCCGCCAAGTTTGCCCAGCGCCAGAATCGCAAATTCCGCTTCGGGCGAGCCGTGCTGCTGGCGAAGCTGACTGTTCCAGTGGTCGAATACGCGCCGGATGCAGATTTCGGCGATCTGCGAAAGCTCAGTCGTCGTTTCTTCGAGCGAGGCGGCACCGGCTACTTCGCGCAAAGCGATCCGCACCATCTCGCGTCCTTTCCAGCGGCGCAGCGCGCGAAAATTTTCGCGCGCGATGGCATCGATCTCGCCCGCTTGTGCGTGCAAATCCTCCGCCATTTGCGAGCGTGTGCGGGGCGATTGGCAGATATCGGGCCGCTGGAGCCAGAGCAAAATCCCCGGGTCGCGCGCCATGCGCGTCGCGCAAATCGTCGACACAGCGAACAGATGAAGCAGCGAGGCCGCACCGAGTGGGAACTGTTCGATGAGATCGACAAGCGGGTTTGCTGTTTCCGGCCATTGCTGCTTAAGCAACAAGAGCATCCGTTCAAGCTGCGAGGGATTGAGCGAGTCCGCGGCTTTCTCTCTGATCCACCAATGCACTACAAACCAAGATACACGTTTGGAATGCGGCGACTATTTGCGTTCCCGGGAACGCT
>QHPZ01000123.1 GCA_003219225.1 Verrucomicrobiota bacterium
CTGATTTTCGGCACGCTGACGATCATCGGCGGGGTGATCGGCTATGTGAAAGCGGCGAGTTTGCCTTCCCTTATCGCCGGCTCGATCACCGGTGTGTTGCTGCTCGTCGCCGGCGCGCTGTTGCCGGAGTATCGGGCGATTGGACTTGCCACCGGGCTGGTGATCTCACTTCTTCTCGCCGCTCAATTTATCCCGAAATTTTTCCGCACCCGGAGCGCGATGCCGGCCGGTCTGATGTCGATCTTGAGTGTAATCGGCATCGTTGTGGCGCTCGTCGCCTGGATGCAAAAATAATCGCGCAGCGCGCATGCGCACCATTCGAGGGTTGTTGTTGGTTTTGGCGATCGCGGTTTTTGCCGCGATTCTCTACAGCTGGATCTCCTTACTGCGCGAACACTTCGCGCCCACGCAAGTCACGGCCACGCCAACGCCGGAGCCGAGCGCCACGCGCGCGCCGCTCATCACCGGGAGACCCGATATTACAAAACTGTTCAATGGCATCACCGTCCACTCGATGCTCGAGACACCACCGGGCAGCGACGCCAGCACCGAGCGAGTCGATCCAGAAAGTTATGTGCTGGAGCTGAAACTGCGGGCGCGCGTGCCGTCGCCTAACAAGACGATCGAGGAGCTGGCCAAAATCACCCCGCAATTACCGACGCTGCTGCCGGGCCTGGCGTCGATGTTGTCGCCCGAACCGGTATCGCCCTTTTTCGCCGAGCTCTACGAAACGAAGGTGAAAATGTTGCGCGAAAATCTCGCGCGCCTGGATCAGCTTCTTTCCCGGCACAATTTTTACGATTGCCAGACAGTGCTTGAGCTGCGGCATCCGCAAACGCATCGCAAAGCTCTCCTGCTGCAAGCCGACATGGACGTCGACGCCGATGGCTCCGACGGCGACCGGCTGCCGAGCGGCACCGGCGCGCCGACGAACTTCAAACCGTTCACCAGTCTCAAATGGGCAAAGCAAACTCATCGGCCGAACCCATATCTCGCGCCGACCGAAGACCGCTTGCGACGCGCGGAAAACGAACTTGCTCTCAAAACGACCACGCCCGATCGCAAACGCGACCTGCGTGGCGTCATCCCGCAGCTGCGCAACGAAGTTGCCACGCTGAAGAAGTTCAGTTTCCTCATCGGCGCGACCGACCCCTACATCGTTGTGCCGGGCGCGTTCACGCGCGGAGCCGACGCAGTGAAGACCGGAGATTACGCGCTGGTCGTTTTTGCAAACACGGTTTATCCCGCGGTCGTCGGCGACATCGGCCCGAACGACAAGGTTGGCGAAGCATCATTCCGGATCGCAAAAGAGATCAATCCACAGTCAACGCCCTACAATCGGCCGGTCAGCGAGTTGAAGGTGACTTATCTGGTGTTTCCCGGCACCGCCGATCCACCATTCGGTCCGCCCGATCTTGAGAAGCTGCAGGTCCGCTGCCAGAAGTTGGTCGACGAGATCGGCGGCGCGACCGTGCCGCTGCATCACTGGGTCAATATTCTGCCAACGCCCACACCTAGTCCTACACCGAGTCCAACTCCGTCGCCGTCACCAGCGGCAACATCGACAATCTCGCCAGCGGCATCAGCTTCGCCAGGGTTTGCGTTCCCGGTGCCGAGCGCAAGCGCAAACCCGTAACGACGATTGGCTAATTCTGGGTAGCGCACGCGCCCTCGCGTGCACTTTTCGGCGCCTCGCCGAAAACAATAGAATGAATTTGTCTGAAGGCCGTTGCGCGAGCGCGCGACGCAACACGAGAGGGCGCGTGCGCTCCCCAGAAGCGTCGCTACCGCGAGGGATGAAATTTCTCGTTTGGTGCGGTTTTCGATGCTGGGCGATTACGTACTATGGACTCTCAGTGATTGAAATGGTGCCCTGGTTTTTTGGACCTACGGTGTAACCGGCGCCCGGTTGCAATGTCATCGTCGCGGTCTCAGTGCCTTCGGTTACGTGATCTGCCTTGGCTCTCATCTTGACCTTCCCCCCCGTATTAAGGATCGCGGATTTGAACCGTGGCGTTGTTTTTGTTGCCCACCGTGTAGCCGGGGCCGGGTTGCAGAGTCATGATCGCGGTCTCGATGCCTTCGGTAACCTGATCGTCGATGGTTGTCATCGTGATCTTCGCCCCGTGTGCTCCGGCTGGAATCGTTACCTGCCCAGGTGTGCCACTCAGTGTGTAGTCAGAGCCCAAAGTAGCGGTGCCACTCATGGAATAAAACACGGTCGTGGACTGTGTGACCGCCGTGGACGCTTTAACCTTGTAGGTAGCAGTGCCACCTTCAATAACTTTAGTGGGCGTCACCCCCACTTGCACCGTCACCGGAGCAGGTGTGGGCGTCGGGCTGGGTGTAGCCGTTGGTTGCGGTGTAGGCGTGGCAGTCGGCGCCGGTGTCGGCGTGGGAGTAGGGGTTGGAGTAGCAGTCGGGGTAGCGGTAGCAGTTGGCGTCGGCGTTGGGGTTGCGTTCGAGCAGGGGCCAGGTCCCGGGGTGTTATCTATAAAGCCCGACACTGTGCCACTGAACGGCGAGGACGCTGTTGTTCCCGACGTCGTGTTTCCCGTCGTATTGACGACGATCACGAAGTTATGCCCCGCGGGAACCGTGAACGCGTAGCTCGCTGTGCCCACGGTGGTCCCCAGGCCGGTAATACCAGTATCGCCAAGGTAGTTCGTGTCGATGTTGGTTGGATCGTAGACTTGGTCGTAGGCTACGCTCTCGATGTCTCCCGGACCGTTGAGGCCCGCGTTAATCGTCACGGTGTAGCAACGATCGCCGCCGCTCGTATTGGTGAAGGTCCAGGTTTTGTAATAGTGCGGTGCCGTTGTGGTGAAACCACCGCCCGGACTCGCCTTCCCGGCGCAGGTGCTCGGGCGGCCGTCTCGGCCAATCCGATCGGTCTGAGTCGAATCACTCGTCGTGAGAGTGTAGGACGGAATGGTTTGATCGGGGCCGCCGGCACAGGTCGGGATGGTGAAC
>QHPZ01000124.1:0-792 GCA_003219225.1 Verrucomicrobiota bacterium
AGTAAATCTCGTGCGGGCCGCCACGCGTCAGCTCCTGAGTGACCAATTCGGCTGGATCGTTGCTTTGCGCCGGCATCATTTGCGGCACGGGCGATTCGTTTGCGCCGCGCCGCGAGATTTCGAGCAGGTCGCCGCACTGCGCTGGTGCGACCCGGAACTGAACGCCGTTCGAGTTAATCGTGACCTCGCCGATCGGGCCGCCGTCGCGCGGCCGCAGCTCGATGTCGATCTTGCGATTGTTCGCGTCCAGCATTCGGCAACTGCCGTTGCGCGCCGGCTCGTTTGGTTTCCAATTTAGCTGCGCGCCCAACCAGCCAAGCAACAGCAGCGCCGTCGACTTGAATCCCGGCGCATAATCAACGTTCAGATTCTCGATCGTGGCAAAATGATGATGCGAAGTCGGATGATCGAAGAACTGCGCGATTGCGTAGCGCACCTTGTCGAACCGCGTCCAATTTAAATCGCACAGCACGATCCGCTGACGCGCCTCGCGTTGCGCCGCTTCGACAAGCCAAAACTGCGCCCCGAAATCCTTCCACGGCCCGCTATCATAGATCAATCGGTCGACCCACTCCCAAAGCTGCGGATCCATCGGGTCGTGAAATTCACCCTGCCACCAGAGATAAAACGGCAGATCGGAATCGAGATGAGAAAAAACAATGCTCGGCAGCAGCTTCGTGCAAGGGCCCTCGAGCAAAAAGGAAAGCTGCTCGGAACAAATTTGTTTGCCTCCGGCGCGCGTGACATGGCAATGCGCGTTGATCCAGGAGGCGACGCGATTTTGTTCGCCTG
>QHPZ01000124.1:958-2556 GCA_003219225.1 Verrucomicrobiota bacterium
CAGCAGCCATGCAATTAAAATCTTCTCCAGGCGCGGCCCTCGCGCGCCATCAATTCATCCGCTTCTTCCGGTCCCCAGGAACCGGCGGGATAAAAATACAACTGCGGCGCGTCCTTTTCCGCCGTCCATGCGTTTTCGATGAGATCGATGAACGACCACGCTTGCTCCACTTCATCGTGCCGCGCAAACAGCGTGGCGTCGCCGCTCATCGCGTCGAGCAGCAGACGTTCGTAAGCTTCCGGGCTCGGTTTGCCGAAGGAAGTGCCGTAATGAAAATCCATTTTCACCGGCTGAATCCGAAAGCTGGTGCCGGGCATTTTCGCCTGGATGCGCAGCGAAATTCCTTCATCCGGCTGAATCCGGATGACCAGGACGTTTTGATCGAGCGCGGTCGTTTGTTTGTTGAAGAGGACCGGCGGCGCGTGCTTGAAATGGACGGAAATTTCGGTGGCTGACTTGGGGAGACGTTTGCCGACGCGCAAGTAAACCGGCACGCCTGACCAGCGCCAGTTGTCGATGTAGAGGCGCAGCGCGACAAATGTGTCGGTGACGGAGTCCGGCTTGACCTTTTCTTCCTCGCGATAGGCCGCGACGGTTTTGCCGTTGATTGCGCCTTGGACGTACTGGCCGCGCACGACATTTGTCGCAACATCTTCGCGCCGGTAACGGCGGATGGGGCGCACGACTTTCACTTTTTCGTCGCGAATACTATCGGCGCGCAGATCGGTCGGCGGTTCCATGGCGACCAAACAAAGCAGCTGGAGCAGATGGTTTTGCACCATGTCGCGCAGCGCGCCGGCGGTCTCATAATAACCGCCGCGCCCTTCGATTCCGAGCGTCTCCGCGGCGGTGATCTGGAGATGATCGACATAATGACGGTTCCAGAGCGGGCCAAAGATCGCGTTCGCGAAGCGCAGCACGAGAATGTTCTGGGCGGTCTCTTTGCCGAGGAAATGATCGATCCGGTAGGTCTGTTCTTCGCTGAACGATTTCCTAACGATCCGGTTGAGCTCGCGCGCCGAGGCGAGATCGTGGCCAAAGGGTTTTTCCACGATCACCCGCGCCCAACTGCCCTCGCGCGCTTCGTTTAATCCGGCTGCCTTGAGATTTTTTAGAATGGCCTCGAACTGATCGGGCGCGGCCGCGAGATAAAAAAGACGATTGCCGCGCGTGCCGCGTTCCTTGTCGATCTTGTCCAGGCGCTCGGCCAGAGTTTTGTAGCCGGAGGCGTCTTCAAATTCACTTTGGTGATAAAAAATCGACTGCGCAAAAGTTTCCCAGACCTCGTCTCGCACACTCTGCCGGGAAAACTCCCGCGTTGCTTCCTCGAGTTCATTCCGAAATTCTTCGTCGGTTTTCTGCCGACGCGCGAAGCCGACGACGGTCGTCGCCGGCGGCATTTCACCGTCGGCCGCGAGATTGTAAAGCGCGGGAATAAGTTTGCGGTGCGTCAGGTCACCAGTCGCGCCGAAGATGACAATGCTGCACGGTTGCGGCACGGCGCGGGTCGACAAACCTTCGCGTAGTGGGTTCGGTTGTTGTTCAGCCGAGCGGTTCATTAATCAATCCGCAGATTACGCAGATTTTCGCAGATTAGG
>QHPZ01000125.1 GCA_003219225.1 Verrucomicrobiota bacterium
GAAACCGTTCGTGAAAGTCCCCTTGCCGCGTCCGCCGGCGTGAATTTGGGCTTTCACGACAAGTCCGCCGTTCGGACGGACTCGTCCCGTGGCGAGATCGACATCTCCAAGCTCGCGCGCTATCGCTGCGACTTCGTCCGGCGTCGATACAACTTTCCCGCGTGTCGTCGCGACGCTGAACTTCTGCAACAACTCCTTCGCCTGATATTCGTGGATGTTCATGGACGCGCGTGAGGGCACTAAGCCTCGAACGCGAGCGCGGGCAAATCTTTTATCGCCGCGCGAAGATCGACGGGCGACTCGATTGTTCTTGCCTGTTCAAATATCGCTGCTCAGGCTGCGAACATGAACAACTCCAAGCTATTCTTGGTCAGTATCTTAACATTTGCCCTGGCGCGCCTTTGTACTGCGCAAACCAGTAGCCCGGCTGCCACCACGACAACGACGACCAGTATAATGGCGCCCTACACCGAAGGCCCGGTGTGGGAGCTTACGATGGTGAGGACAAAGCCCGGCATGGATGACGATTACCTGAAAAACCTGGCACAGGCCTACAAATCCACGAGCGAGGAAGCGAAAAAGCAGGGCATCATCATGGATTACAAGATCATGCTCGGCGATGCGGCCAATAAAGACGACTACAACATCCTGCTCATGGTCGAATACAAAAACATGGCCGCGTTCGATGGTCTGCGCCAAAAGACCGACCCGATTGCACAAAAAATGATCGGCGGCGAAGAGCAGCTTCGTCAGGGTTCGGTCAAGCGCGGGGAGCTCCGCGAGATTCTCGGCAGTAAAACAATGCGCGAGGTCACGCTCAAGTAGCGCACCGCGGCGTCGCTGACGATTCGTTTATTTCGTGGCGATCTTGGCGCTGCCGAGGAAGGTCGCATTCTCGTCGACCACCAAGCGGGGCGCTTCGATGTCGCCGCGCAAGGTGCAGCCCGCGCCGAGCTCGCAGCGTTCCGACGCAAAAATGTTGCCGTCGATTGTGCCGCGCACGATGACCGACTTTGCCCGGATCGTGCCGCGGATGCGTGCGTGTTCGCCAATCGTCAACGCGCCCGTCGAATCGATCTCGCCTTCCACTTCGCCGTCGATCAACAGCGCGTTGCGGAATTTCACCGAACCTTTGATGGACACTCCGCCGGAAAGCAAACCGCCGGGTTGGGCTGTGGATGAGGGCGCGCGATTCGAATCCGGGCTGGGGGCTCGCGGTGGCTCGGCTGTTGGCGTCGCCGGTTCCTGTTTTCGACTGGTAAACATCGCCATGCTTTTAACTCCTCCAGATTTGGTTGCCTGTAAAGCAATGTTAATAACTTAGGAACCGGAATTTCAAACCCTAAGTTTTGGGCGCAGCGCTCGCTTCTCCGCGGCGGCAACGTCGCCGCAGGTCACCGAAGCCGATTTTGCGCGCGCGTTGCCGAAACGCGCAAAGCACCAGGTTATTGAGCAGCGATCCGGCTCAGCGACCGTGACCGTGAGCCTTGCCCTTGCCGCCGTGCGGAGGCCGCAACGCCTTATCGGATTGATTTGCGCCGCTCACGAGGTCGCCAAGTTTGAAACCGTAATCATGGGCGATTTTGCCCCAGCCTTCGCCGGCCCGGTGCTTCGCCGCGATGGTGTCGAAGCTTTGGCCCGATGCATTGGCGAGCAGATTCGCTTTTTCTATCTCGCCATAGCCGAACCCTGTCGCACTCCGCTGTGCCTGGAGCGTGGCCACCGGCACACCGGTTTCATCCGAGATCCTCGTCAACATTCGTTGAGGAGCAGCCTGCGCACTCGCGACGACGAGCAGTCCCACGGTGATCAATGTGAACGTCTTCATAATATGGAAATTGAACCCGGTATTCCGGTACAGGTTTCGATTTTCGGGCAGCGAACGGATTCATTGCAGTCGCCGCGCGAATGTGCCTACCACGGAAGCGCGTCGAGATCGACGTTGCCGCCGGTAAGAATAATCCCGACCCGCTTTCCCACGATGTCGATGTTTCGCTGCATGATCGCGGCATACGGCACGGCTGCGGAGGGTTCGATGATGATCTTCATCGCTTCCCAAATCGTGCGCATGGCCGCGATGATCCCTTCCTCGTTCACGGGGACGATGTCGTCGACGGAACGTTCCGACATTCGTCCGCAGCCCATCGGCAATCGTGAATTTCTTCTCCGTCACGATCCGTTTACCCGCTTGGAACGATTGCGCCGCATCGTCCGCGTTCGCCGGCTCGGCTGCCACGACTTTGATATTCGGCCTGATCGATTTCGCCGCGACTGCCGTGCCGCAAAGCAATCCGCCGCCGCCGATGGGGCACATGATAAGATCGAGCTCTGGAAAATCTTCAAGCAGTTCCATCGCCGCTGTCCCCTGCCCGGCCATTACATCTTCGTTCTCGAACGAATGAATCAGCGTCGCACCCGTTTTCGTGATCGCGTCCGCGCACGCCGCTTCACGCGCGGCTTCCGTCGGCTCGCAGAAAACCACGCGCGCGCCGAAGCTCTCGACCGCACGTATCTTCACCTTCGCCGAGTTCGACGGCATCACGATATGCGCCGGGATTTTTCTCAGTTTCGCCGCGCGCGCCAGCGCCGTCCCATGGTTGCCCGAGGAATGCGTCGCCACTCCCCGCCGCGCCATCTCTTCATCCAGCGCGAACACCGCATTCGTCGCCCCGCGTGCCTTGAACGCGCCGATCTCCTGGAAATTTTCGCACTTAAAAAACAACTGCGCCCCGCTCGCCTCATCCAGCCGCTCGCTCGTCAGCACCGGCGTGCGCTTAATATACGGCCGAATACGCTCGTGAGCCACGCGGATGGTTGGAAGATCGAGAGACATGATTATGACGACCAACCGAAGAAAGCATCGATCACTCCGAACGTGTCAATAAATCCATGCGCCAGGATGCTCGCCCAGAGGTTGCGACCCGCCAGCATGTAGGCAGTCCCCAAAATTAGTCCGGCCACGCCCGAATCAATGATTCCGGACGGACCCTTGGAGTAATGTCCGTAACCAAACAGAACCGAAACGATCACAATTCCAATCCAGTAGGCGGCGGCGGAGCGACTGCCGAGATCGGCTGCACGCGTAAGCAAATATCCGCGATATGCGTTTTCCTCGCCAAACGCCGCAAACGTCCAGACGACCAAGAGCGCAATCAGAGCGACTCTCAGATTTCCCGCAATTTCACCGGCGATGGCAGGGACAATCGGGGCCGGCCAGAACCGCCCTGTAATCGGCTCGATGACGAACTGGCCGAGCACGATTCGCAAAGTCGCTGCTGCCAGCGCAATGATGAACACGCGACACCACGACTCCGGTCGTTTGAACCCGATGGCAAACCAGCCGCCGTCGCGGAGTTTGATCGACAACAGGCCGAGCAGAGACAGGACGATTACTTCATTCGGGACGACGTGGAAAACGTTGTGACCGATCACCACGCCCGAGCCGAGCAGTAACTCGAACGCACTAACCGCTCTCGAAGCGCGCGGATGATGAGAAGGAAATGGAATCTCGGCGACAGACACGAGGTGGCTGGATCTCAATAATACCCATTTTTCTAGACGAAGACGCCGTGCGGAAGCATTTGCGGATGGCCGATCTGATTCCGGCGATGGAGAAGGCGCTGATCGATTTCTCGGCCGGCAAAGTGACGCAGCCGGTGCGCTCTGTGATTACGGTCGATCCGCCGGGCGGATTTTTTGGGCTGATGCCGGCGCGAACTCCCGAAGGACTCGGCCTCAAAATCGTTACGTTTTACACCTCCAACGCAAAGCTCGGCATCCCGACGCATATGGCCACGATTTATCTGGTCGATCCCGAAACCGGGACACCGCTCGTCGTGATGGACGGGCGATTAATTACCGAGATGCGCACTGCGGCGGTCTCAGCGGCGGCGACGAAGCTGCTCGCGCCCACCGACGCGAAGGTGCTCGCCATTCTCGGCAGCGGCGTGCAGGCGCGGAGTCACGCCGAAGCGCTGCCATTGGTTAGGCGATTCGAGGAGGTCCGCGTCTGGAGCCCAACACGCGAGCACGCGGAAAAGTTCGCACAAGAGATTGGAGCGCGCGCAAAATCAGCTGAAGAAGCGGTGCGCGGCGCCGATGTCGTCGTGACAGCGACGAATTCGAAGATGTCGATCTTGCGTGGCGAATGGTTGAAGCCCGGTTGTCACGTCAATGCCGTTGGAGCGTGTCGCCCCGACTGGCGTGAGCTCGATGATGAGACAATGCGCAATGTGGTCTTCGTCGATTCACGTGAAGCCGCGATGAAGGAGTCCGGCGACATTATTTTGTCCGGCGCGAACATTTACGCCGAGCTCGGCGAAGCGTTCGCCGGTAAAGTCCCGTCGCGCGCGAGCGAAACGACCATCTTCAAGTCGTTAGGCATGGCCGTCGAAGACATCGCCGCCGCGCTGCTCGTTTATCGCGCCGCGGCCGTACCCGCGTAGCTGTAGCCGCGGCCCTGTGGGCCAGGCAATGCCGTGCGTATCAAACAACATCAGCACCACACGTCGCACAGCGACGCGGCTACCGGAGTGTTGCAAACCGTATCGCTATTGGAAAGTTGACTTCGATGGCGGCGGACACAAAACATCTTCACGAGCAAATCGGGCGCGCAGTCAGCGACGGAAAATTGCTCGGTTCTGCCGCTGAGAACATTCAGGCTCTGCTCGCAGGCGCGCCGTCGCAGTTGTACGCGCGTGCGGTTGAGGAACTCGCCGCCGCCGGTCAATGGGATGAGCTCAACGACCGCTTTTATAAAAGGCTTGAATTCGGCACCGGTGGACTGCGCGGGCGCACCATCGGCAAGATCGTGACCGCAGCCGAGCGCGGTGAGACGGCGCACAGCGCCGTGGCGACAGCGCGGCCGCAGTTTCCGTGCGTCGGCACGAACGCGATGAATTCCTACAACATCAGTCGCGCGACTCAGGGGCTGGTCGAATACGTGAAGGAGTGGGAAGCGAAGGAATTCGTCGGCTCCGCGGAGCGTCGCCCCAGCAACAAAAAACCGCGTATCGTGATCGCGCACGACACGCGGTTTTTTTCGAAAGAATTCACGCAGCTCACCGCCCGCGTCGCAGCCGAGAACGGATGCGACGCTTACGTCTTCGATGGGCCGCGGTCAACGCCGGAATTGTCGTTCGCGGTGCGGCATTTGAACGCGAGCGCCGGGATCGTGATCACGGCGAGCCACAATCCGCCGCACGACAACGGCTACAAAGTTTATTTCGCCGACGGCGCGCAAGTGATCGAGCCGCACGCCGGCGGCATCATTGCGAAGGTGAATGCGATCGCGAGCGAGACTTACACGCCACTCCCGCAAGATCGACAAGGGACGGTCACGACTCTGGGACCTGAGATCGATGAAGCTTACATGAAACGACTCGAGACAATCGTTCTCGATCGAAAGGTGGTGCGTGAGGCGAAATCGCTGCACATCGTTTTCACCCCACTGCACGGG
>QHPZ01000018.1 GCA_003219225.1 Verrucomicrobiota bacterium
GGCCCGCAACTGCTTCAATACCTCGGCGCCGTCCAGATCGGGCATTGCGAAATCGAGCAGCAATAGCGACGGCTGCTCGCGTCGAATTAAACTTAGTGCTTCGACTCCGCTCGCGCATTCCTTGCAGCGATAACCGGCGGTGGACAGGGTGCGGACAAGCAGCCGGCGACTGGCGCCATCGTCATCCACGATCAAGATTTGGCCATTGGATTTGCTTCGCATTCTCGTTCAACTCCACGTCATCCGGCGGAGGTCCTTACCTTTACATGTCGATTTTGCCTTCGCCGACGCCAGCTTAACCCGTTGCACCTGGCAAAAGTTTCGAGCTGATCCCGTTCCAGCAGAGGCAATTTAGCGATTGGCAAGCACTCGGAACACGGGTACTTTCTCCGCAGCCACTCACCCTTATGAAGCTCACGCTGTCGCTTGCGTTGCTAGCCGTCTTCTTCATTTGCTCGTGTTCTGACGTGGAGGAGGTGCCGCGCGCCCCTCATCGCGTCGCGCGCTATCCTGGGCCGGAAGAATATCCGCCTCAACAGCAACCATTCAATCCCAACGCGCCGCCGCAGCCGGAAAATGTCGCGCCCGAGCAACCGGCGAACGCGCCTGCGCCGACGGCCGTGGCCACTCAGGCGCAAAAAGGCGATCATCCTTACGGCATCCCCGTTCCGGGTAAGCCGCATGTTGTGGAGAGTCCGTTTTCCCCGGGCAAATATGTCGATGTAGAGGGTTTCCCACCGGGCACGGAGGTAAAGGACCCTTACACGGGCAAGATTTTTCTCGTCCCATAACTCACTCCGGCGGCGCGAGAGTTGCGACTGCGGCCGAAGTTTCGGATACTGAGTGCGGGATGAACTCACGTTGCAGCGTTCAAGCGTTTAAATGTCTTAGTTTTCGGCTTCATCGCTCTTAACGCTTCAACGCGCTTCAACGATTCTCATGGAACTACGGGTCAAGCGAGCGCCTCGAATCGACACCGAGATCACCGTTCCCGGTGATAAGAGCATTTCGCATCGCGCCGCGATTATCGCCGCCTTGTCGAACGGCGCGTGCACACTGCGCGGCTTTTTGCCGAGCGACGATTGCATGCACACGCTCAATGCGCTGCGCGTTCTCGGCATCCAGATCGAGCAGCCCGAGCCAGACGTGATTATTGTCCACGGCAAAAAACGCGTGCTCGCGCCCCCGAAAGAGGAGATCGACTGCGGCAATTCCGCTACGACCATGCGTCTGCTTGCCGGTTTGCTTGCTGGCCAGACATTCGAGAGCCGGTTGGTTGGCAATGCTTCGCTTTCGCGCCGGCCCATGGATCGCGTGATCGCGCCGCTCCGAAAAATGGGTGCCGACATCATCGCCGAGGGTCCGGAGCAAACGCCGCCACTGCGGATTCGCGGCGGCTCGTTGCGCGGCATTCATTATCGCTCGCCAATCGCGAGCGCGCAGGTGAAGAGCGCGGTTCTGTTGGCGGGTTTATTTGCAAAAGGCAAAACGACCGTGGACGAGCCGGCCACCAGTCGCAGTCATACCGAGGTATTGTTTAATTATTTTCTCGTCCGCACGGCCAAGGACGAAAAAGGCAGCGTCAGCGTATTCGGCGACCAAGTGCCGGAGTCGCGCGATTTCGCGATCCCGGGAGACATTTCCTCGGCGGCGTTTTGGTTGGTCGCGGCCGCGGCGCAGCCCGGTGGTCATCTACTTGTGCGCAACATCGGGCTCAATGATACGCGCACTGCCGTGCTCGGTGTGCTCGTGCGAATGGGCGCCCAGGTGCGCGAAGCAATCGAAGATGTCGATCAACTCGAGCCGCGTGGGATTGTCGAAGTGACCGGCGCGGCGCTCAAAGGCACAGTCATTCAGGGGAAGGAAGTGCCGCAGCTGATCGATGAATTGCCAGTGCTGGCCATTGCCGGAGCCCTTGCCACCGGCACGACGATCATCCGACACGCGCACGAGTTGCGTGTGAAAGAAACCGATCGCGTCGCCGCCATCGCCCACAATCTGCGCACCATGGGCGCGCAAATCATCGAGATGAATGACGGTTTGGAAATTCATGGTCCGGCGCCCCTGCACGGCGCACGCGTGGCCAGTTTCGGTGATCACCGCATCGCCATGGCGTTTGCTGTGGCCGGTCTCTTCGCGGACGGCGAAACCGTAGTGCAGGACGCCGATTGCGTCCGCGAATCCTACCCGGGGTTCGAAGCGGCTCTCGAAGAATTCACGAGCTCAAAACGAATGCGCACGAGCACGCCCGTGATCGGCTCGCTTTCGCCGATGCGCCTGGCCGAAGAGTGATTGGGTGTGGTAGCAGGCGTCCATTGCGTCGTCGCCATTGATGGCCCGGCCGCGTCGGGCAAGAGCAGCGTCGCGCGCGAGCTCGCGCGGCGTCTCGGGTTTGCATACCTGAATTCCGGCGCGCTTTACCGCGCGATCACTTGGTATTTGCTCCAACGCGGAGTCGATCCGCGGGATCGCGCTGCCATCGTGCAAACGATCGGCTCGGTTCGGCTCAATTGCCGCATCGAAGCCAACGAGTTGCGCGTCCGCATCGACGATGTCGATCCAACCAATCATCTGCGCGATGATCCGGTGAACCGCGCCGTCTCGCCGGTGAGCACCGTTCCTGAGGTGCGCCAGATTGCGACCGCGGAAATGCGGCGGTGCGCGAAGGAGCGCAGCCTGGTCGTGGAAGGGCGCGACATCGGCTCGGTCGTTTTTCCTGGAACGCCTCACAAGTTTTACATCGATGCCGCACCAGACGTGCGATCGCGTCGTCGCGCCGCCGAAGGTTTTCTCGATGAAATCGCCGCGCGCGACCGGGTCGATTCCTCACGCCGCGCGTCACCGCTGGTCGTCGCCGATGACGCGCATGTGATTGACACTTCCAATCTGACCATCGACGAAGTTGTCGATCAAATCCTTGCCCGATTGCGCAAGGAACATTTGCCCATTCCGCGCCGAATGAATTTTTATTACTGGCTCGGTTATCATCTCAGTCGCATGCTCGCTCGCGTGTTCTTCGGGTTTCGAATTATTCATCGCGAACGCATGATCCAGCGCGGCCCGGTCATTCTTGCCATGAATCATCAGAGCTATTTCGATCCGCCGCTTGCGGGAAATGCGAGTGATCGCGCCATCTATTTTCTGGCAAAGAAATCTTTGCTCCGGGCGCCCGTGCTCGGCCCGATCCTGCCCAAGCTCAACGTCATTCCGGTTGAACTGGAAAAAACCGATCGCAGCGCGCTCAAGGCGGTGATTCGAATCTTGCGCGACGGCCATGCTGTCCTGGTTTTTCCCGAGGGCTCGCGCACGCCCGATGGCAGTTTGCAGCCGGCATTGCCCGGGCTTGGCTTGATCATCGCGAAAACGCGCGCCCCGGTTGTGCCGATGCGAATTTTTGGAGCGTTCGATGCGTGGCCGATCGGCGGGAAAATTCGGTTGGGACCTCGCATAACAATTGTCGTTGGCGAACCGATCCATTTTTCTGACGCCGATTTGGAGCGAGGCGGACGCGACGTCTACGGCAGCTTGAGCCGGCGCGTCATGGACGCGATCGCGGCGCTCCAGTTGCCGGCAGCTAAGGTCGACAATCGCGTAGCTCAGCAGAACTCGGCGTCCATCCTGCAACAATGAACGCGGACGAACCGTCTTCATCGCACGTTCCGCGAAGCGCGCTCATCGCGATGCTTGTCATCGTCGTGACAATGGCGCTCGTTGCGCTTTATGCCGGTGTGCAGCGACTCCGCCGCGATCGGATCGAGCAAGTCATCGTTACTCCCGCCGCATCGGTGACACCGTCGCCCGCCGGGCCATGAGCAGTTTCGAATAAGCCCGCAACACTGTAGTCTAACGCTGCCATGAACAGATTTGTGGTTGTTGTCGTGACTGGCGCCCTCGCCTTCGGCGGTTGCCAGAAGCAGCAAAGCGAGGCTGAACGCAACGCCGAGGTCGAACGCGAAGTTCAGGCGCGGCTAACGGCCGAGCATCAGACCGCGGAACAGCAACGGCTCGCTGAGCGCCAAGCTGAACTCGAAGCGCACGAAAAGGCGTTGGCCGACAAGGAGCGCGCGCCTGACACAAATGCTCGGGAGCCCGTGGCTGAACCGCCCTCCGGGCAGGCCTACCCGGCGGCTCCTCGCGGCGGCGAATCCTATTCGGTTTTCTATACGCGCCTCGAGCCATTCGGCGCCTGGATTGAAACGCCGACTTACGGCTACGTCTGGCAACCGCGCAACGCAATGGAATCGCGCTCTTGGCGACCGTACACGGATGGTCATTGGGTCTACACCGATGCGGGCTGGACTTGGATTTCCGAGGAACCGTTCGGCTGGGCTACTTATCACTACGGACGCTGGACACGCCTGCGCGGCATCGGCTGGGTTTGGGTGCCGGGCGACGAATGGGCGCCGGCGTGGGTTTCGTGGCGGGTGAGCAACGATTATGTCGGTTGGGCGCCGTTGCCGCCCGAAGCTCAGTTCGAAGCACGCGTGGGAATTCGAAACTGGGCCGACAATTATTACGACATTGGGCCGGAGCAATATTGTTTCGTGCCGACGCGTGAGATTGGATCCGAACGAATCGAGCGCGTTGTCGTTTCACCCGAGCAAAATGTGACCATCGTGAATCAAACGACCAACGTCACGAACATCACTTATAACAATACCGTCGTCGTTAATCAGGGACCGAATTATGACGAGCTCCGCGCGCGGAGTCAGCAACCGATTCCGCGGCTTCGCCTCGAGCGGCGCACAACTATTGCCGCGGAAAACCTGCGCGCGGTCGTGAAAGGTGAAGTCGTCGAGCTGCCGGCGCCGGTGATCGCGCGCGCGCAGCCAGTCGAGCGCCCGCCAATAGTGAAACAGAAAGTGAGCGAGAGCGTTGTCGAGCACGGCTGGGAGGAAGTTGCCGGGCAACCGGGGGCACAACAGGCGCGCGCCAAAATGAAAGCCGAGGCAACGCCGCCACCAAACGCGCCACCGAAAACGTTTGTCAAACCCGCGCCTGTCGCTGGTCAACCCCGCACCGCTTCACCCGCGCCACGCGTGAGCGCGCCACCGGTGGCAAGGCCGGCAATCACTCCTGTGCCGGCGTCAATGGTGTCAACACCAGCCGCACCTCGCGTGGCTCGTCCAGCGCAAACTCCTGCACCGGCGGTTGCCGCATCGCCACGCGCTACGGCAGCGCGCCGCCCGGTCGCGACCGCAACTCCGCTGACGACACCGACACCAAGAGTAACGGCCACGCCGTTGCCCCTTGCGATACCGAGCGTTACTCCGCGACCGACGCCCGCGCCGCGCTCTCCGACACAATCAATGTCGCTGTCGATCAGTCCGACGGTCGCGCCACCGGCTGGATTTGGACCCGCTCAAAGACAAGAACAGCGCCGGGCCGAAAAGGAACTGCGCAAGCAGGAACGCGCCGAGCAAAAACGTGAACGCTTCGAAGCTCCGACACCGACTCCGGCCACAACGGCAACTTCACCGACTGCCACGGCTCCGGCAGGTGGGCGAGGCGGGCCGCCAAACGAACAAAAAAAGCACAAACGTCCCGGCGAAGTCGAGACGTCACCTACGCCGAGCGCGACGACTTCGCCTTAGCCGTTGTGGCGAGACTCTGTCGAGCCGTCGAAACCGATCACGTTCCACGTTGTTGCGCCGCCAACTCCCGCGCATACGCGAGCGTGTCGATTGCATCCACATCTTTGTCGCGTCGGATGGCTTTGATTCGAGGAAAGCGCAGGGCTAGACCGCTCGCGTGCCGCGTGCTCGGCTGAATCGCGTTGAACGCGACCTCGAGCACAACATCCGGTTTCACTTCGCGGTAACGGCCGTGATTGACAATCGTGTTCTGCTTGAAATGCGCCGTCAGCTCGGAGATCTCCGCGTCCGTTAATCCGCTGTAGGCTTTGCCGATCGGCAACAGCTCGCCGGTGTTTTCGTCGCGCACGGCAAACGTGTAATCGCTCAACACATTGTTGCGCTTGCCGTGGCCCAACTCGGCCGCCACGACCACCACATCGAGCGTGGCCAGCTCCTTCTTTAGTTTGAACCAGAACAAGCCGCGGTTGCCCGGGAGATAAAAGCTCTCCGGATCTTTGATCATTAGCCCTTCGTTCAATCGGCGACGCGCCTGCTGAAAAATCTGCTCAATCTCCGCGGCCGCCTGCGCCGGAAAAACTTCTGCAACTTGAAATTGCGGGGGCAATTTTAGATTGCGCAGCAGTTCGCGTCGCTCGCGCAAGGGCGTTCTCAATAACGAGCGGCCATTCAACCAGAGCAGATCAAAAGCGATGAACGCCACCGGCACATCGGCCGACGCAGCGGCGAACAGATCGGCACCGTCGCTCCTGCGGCCGAGCCGTTTTTGCAGATCGAAAAAGGTACGCCTGCGACCGTGCTCGAACGCGACGATCTCGCCATCGAGGATAAGATCGACACCGAACCGGTGCGCCTGCTCGGCGATTTCTGGAAATTGATCTGTCATTCGCTTCAGATCGCGCGAGAAGATCTCCGTCCGCTCCGAGTTGCGGTGTAATTGCGCGCGGATGCCGTCGAATTTGTCTTCTGCGTACACTGTAGCCGGCGTTGCTGACGCCGGTCCGCGGTCATCGACCGCGGCTACAGTAAATCGCTGCCAGATTGCTTCCGCAGTCGGCTCGGGTGTGGCGAGCATGGACTTGATCGGCCGAAAGATCGACAACTCGGCGCGGTCGAGTTCTTTTCTGGCAGCGAGCCCGGCGGTCGCGCCGATGTCGCCGAGCAGCATGTTCGCCTGCTTCACCTCTTCGAGCGACGCGTCGAAAGCGCGGGCTATTGCTTCCTCGACCAGGCCTTCGCGCAAACCGATCCGCAAATCGCCGGTCAAAATCTTGACCAGGTATTCGCCTTCGCGCGCGGACAAGGCCGAGAAACGTTCCTGCAACAGCTCGGCTTTTGCGATCGGGCCGCGCGCCCTGTGCAGATTGTCGAACAGCTCGCGTGACTGTCGCAAAGTAAACGGCCTCGGCTGGGTGCGGCCATCAAGCACTTCGAACGCGCTTTTGCCGGCGTCGCCGTGTTTCGCGGCGATGTGGTGAAATTCCGCGTCGTCAATTTTCGTCGCCGCTTGCAGGGCGCGGAAGACCACCGCCCAGCCCACTTGCAGCGTGCGCAGATCGCTTTGCGCAAACGCGCGTCCGGTGAAATAAACGGCCGCGATCGCAAGCTGCTCCTCGTCGAGCGTCCGCAAATAATCTGCCAGCAGCCGCACCTTCTCCAATTTCGCCGGAGTCGCGGCGATGGCTTCGCCAACATTTGCAAAGACGTCGAATTCGGATGCTGTAGAGGCGGCCGTGCCGGCGGCAGATTTTTTAGCTGCAGGCGGCATGCCTGCCTTCACAGGTGCAGGCTTTGGCAGCGCGAATTCCATCTGGTTTTCTGCGCTCAGCGCCCACGCCTCGATCCCGCGTTCGCGCACGTCGCGCGCGAACTCTGACGCAAAGCCGTGCAGCGTCAGCACGCGTTTTGGTCGGACAAGATCGACATAGCGCAGGAGATCGTCGTAATCCGCGTGGTCGGAGAGCGGGAAAGCGGTATCGACCTGATAGCGATAGACCGCACTGGGATCGACGGCCCAGCCGCTGATCAGGGCAACGCGTTTGCGTGTGATCTTTTCCAGCATCTGCGACCGGTTCGCACTGGGCGGGCAGACCAGGACCTTGCCGGCGACATCAATGCGAGTCATCTGGAAAACCGACCCGTGCAGCATCGCGACGAGTTCCGCGCCTTCGAGGGCACAGAGAATCTCCTGCGCTTTGCCTAACGAATAACCGAGCAGCACCGGCACGGCGCCGTCCTCGATCGTTTCGCGGCAGAACGCGACGATTTGATCGACGACCTGTTCGGTGGGTGGGAAGCGATAGCACGGCCGTCCGAAGGTCGTTTCCATGATGAGAGTGTCGGCCTGCAACCATTCTGCCGGTTCGGCGGATTTGCCGCGGCGCAATTTGAAGTCGCCGGTGTAAAGCAGCGATTCGCTTTCGGTTTGGAGAAAAAGCTGAGCGGAGCCAAAGATATGCCCGGCCGGCAGGAGCGTAACATCGAGATCGTGGACGTGCCGTTTTTCACGGAACGGCAGCACATGCTCGGTTCGTTTTGCCGGCAGCCGCGCCTGCATAAGTCGAACGGTGCGCTCGGAGACGATGATCTCCGCGTGCGGCGCGATGTGGTCGCTATGCGCGTGCGACACGAACGCGAACGGCTTCGGGTCCCATGGGTCGAGCCAGAGATTTTGTTGCGGCAAATAGACGCCCCGTTCGTAGCGAATCTCCAGCATCGGGCAATATACGACGGATGCGGTAGAGACGACCCATATTGACATGCCGCGCTGGAGTCGTTTTCATTAGCCGGCAATGAAACTGCGGATGACCCTTACCCTTATCGTTTTGCTCGCGAGTTTTCGCGCGCCTGCGCAGGAGCCAAGGGTCGTCGCAAAAGTCAAGCCGTTGCCGGTGGCTTTGAACGACGATTTCGAGTTTCGCAAGGCCAAGCTCTTCTTTTTGAGCGAGCCGGGGGCGAAAGGGAAATTGGCTGAAACAAAAAGCAAGCTGCACAAGACGTCACCGACGGGTTCTACCGGCGAGAACACGGTCAGTCAGGATTCTGCGATTGGGTTTGAACGCTCCTACCGGCTCTTTGGCGCGTTAACCAAGCTCGACCAACGGGAGCGCTATGGGAATTACTTCGATTTCTTTTGGCGCGCAAAACGGCCAGCCGACGTGACGGTGCGGCTCGAATATCGGCAGGAAAAGCTGCACGATTTTGTCCAGGCGCAGGAGGTCTCCTACGCGAACGTGCGCGGCACGCGCAAGACCGAGTTCAAGGTGGTGGGCGATGATTACTTCGACGACGGCCGTGTTACCGCCTGGCGCTGTGTGCTGATTGAAAACGGGCGCATCGTGGCGGAGAACCGCTCCTATCTGTGGGAATAGCTGAGGACAACGCGTTCCATGCCGAGCGTGCTCGGCGCCGGCAGGCCGAGGGGTTTGACAGGCGGATTGTCGATCTTGTATCTTTATTCACAGCGGTGGAATCCTCGATTCAAGTCGGTGTAAGTGGCCCAGCGGTCTGGGTTAAAGTCGAAGGCAGGGGCAATTTTTTGAACAGCGGGAACCTGAAAGAGTTCGCGCGCGAGATGGTCGATCGCGGTTACCGCGAATTTATTGTCGATCTGGCCAATTGCGCGATGATGGATTCGACCTTCATGGGGACCATGGCTGGAATGGCGCTGCGTTTGAAGGAACTTGGGCAGGGGCATCTTCACATCGTTCACTGCGGGACGCGCAGCCACGAGCTGCTCTCCGGCCTGGGTCTTGATCAACTGTTCGATATTCATGCCAACGGCGCCTCCGCGCCGGAATGTGAAATGCTTGCCGGAAAATCGGCCGCGGAAGCGCCGCGCGACCAAAAACGCGAACAAGCGCACACCATGCTGGAGGCGCACGAGGCACTGTGCGAAGCCGCGCCGGAAAATGTTCCCCGGTTCAAAGACGTTCTCGATTATCTGAAGCAAGACCTCCATCAGAAAACGGCCTCGAAGTAAGGTCGCCTCGCGACGATGTGGCCGATTGTTCTCTGCGGGCTGCTGCTCGTATCCGTTGCCGGCTGGATTTATACCGCGGTCCTGTTTCGCCGGCGCATCCGGCTGCTCGAACGTTCGAAGGAAGAAATCCAGGTCGAGGAAACGCTCGTCTTCGATTTCCTGCACGGGCTGGGCGAGGCGTTCCGCGAGACGATTCGCCCGCACGATCTGCATCGATTGATTGTCGAGGGCGCGACCCGTGTTTTAGACGCGCACGGCGGCGCGCTTTACCTGAGCGACCGCACCGGCGCGAAATTGATGCCGGCATTTATCTCGAAGGGCTGCCCGCCATTGGTCGATGTGCCGCCGGAAATTCTCGAGCAGTCGGCCGTCACGCCGGTGGCACTGGAGAGTTATCTTCGCTTGCATGCGATTCCGTTAGGCGAGGGGATCATTGGCCGGATCTGGCAAATGGGACAAACGGTCTGCTTGAACGAGCTTTCCGAAGCGCCGGAGCTGGCGAAGCTGCGGGGCAGCTCCTTCGGTGTGGGCTCGCTCATGGTCAGCGCGCTGCTTTACGGCAAACAAAACATGGGCGTGCTCGCGCTGGCCAACGGCGCCCGCGGGACGCCCTTCTCGCAGAGCGATTTTGTCGTTTTCAAATCGATCGCCGAGCAGTCGGCTTTCGCTCTCTACGATGCGATCATTTACTCCGAAGCGAACGAAAAGAAACGGCTCGATCACGATCTTGAAATCGCCCGCGACATTCAGCGCATCCTTCTTCCCGCCGAGGCCCCAGCCGTGAACGGGTTTGAAATCAACGGCATCAATGTGCCGGCCCGCCAGGTGAGTGGCGATTATTTTGATTACATCAAAGTGGACGACGAACGGCTCGGCATCGCAATCGCCGACGTTTCCGGCAAAGGCGTCCCTGCTTCGCTCATCATGGCGATTTGCCGCAGCGTCTTGCGCAGTCAGGCGACGCAAAATCCGTCGCCGGCCGATGTTTTGCAAAAGGTCAATCGTCAGCTTTATCCCGATATCAAGGAGGACATGTTCATCAGCATGGCTTATCTGGTGCTCGACCACGCGCGCAATGGCAGCATCACCCTGTCGCGTGCCGGACACGATGCGCCGCTGCTCTACAAACGCGCCTCGCAAAGCGTGACGCCGCTGAAGCCGCCGGGAATGGTCCTCGGCATTGACAGCGGAAGCGTGTTCGACAGGCTCACCGGCGAAGTCGCCGTTCCGCTCGAACGCGACGATTGCCTCGTCCTTTACACCGACGGCGTGACGGAAGCGCTCAATACGGAAGGGGACGAATTCGGTCTTGAGCGCACAATCGTCAACCGGTTGATCGACGATCTGCGAAACTTCGTCGGTGCGCAGCCGCAAAATGACGACATCACCGTGATCGCAATTCGAAAGACATGAAGAAAATTCCCGTGACCGAATCGGAAGAGGACAAAAGCGCCGAGCTGAGCGAGGCCGAGCAGCAGCGGCGAAGATCGACAACTTCTGTTCCCAACCAAGCGCCTGTTGCTACGCCAGCCGAAGAAGCGGAACCCGAAGATGAAGTTGCCCGTTTGCAAGCTGATCTCGATCGCTTCCGCGATCTGGCCATGCGCAGTCAGGCCGATTTCGAGAACTACAAGAAGCGATGCGCCCGCGAGAAAGACGAAGCCGTCAAATATGCCAATCGCGACTTGCTCGAGCGGCTGGTCGCCATCGCCGACAATTTCGAGCTCGGGCTTAGCGCCGCGCGCGAGCAAGGCGAAGATTCCCCGATTTACTCCGGAATGAGCCTGGTGCTGAAGCAACTAAACGATTTTGTTGCGGAGAACGGTCTGCAGCCGATCGAAGCCGTCGGCGAAAAGTTTGACCCGAACCTGCACGAGGCGATTGCGCACGAGCCGAGCGCAGAAGTCCCTGAAGAAACTGTGCTTCGCCAGGTCCGCCGCGGCTATCGCTTCAAAGACCGGCTGCTGCGTCCGTCGACAGTGGTCGTTTCATCCGGCCCGCCAAAGTAATCGGCAGGCGGCTTGCTTGTCCGTAAGTTATAGGTCGTAAACGTCCTCTACGTCACATGACCACGAAGAAGCGCGATTATTACGAGGTCCTCGGCGTCGGCCGCAACGCGACCGGCGAAGAGGTGAAGC
>QHPZ01000128.1:0-5308 GCA_003219225.1 Verrucomicrobiota bacterium
CGATCGGCGTCAGGTAAACCAGCCCGGTATAAAGCCCGAAGATCGCCGAAGCGAGCGGCTGCACATCGAGATGACCGCGATACAGAACCTCGAGCCAATGACGGAATGTCGGAAACCCCGCGACATGTTCGATGTGCCCGGGATGCAGAAGCCGATGCACCATGTAGAGCACGAGAAGCGATTGCATCCCGTAATAAGAAAAGCGTTCCCACGCTTCGGCGAACGCGATGTAGGCGAGCCCGCGCGGGTGGCCGATGAAACTCCGGTCCTCAGGATTATCCATCGCGGAGCGAACATCTTGCTCAGATTGTTGCTGTAGGGGAAGCAGTTTGCTTCCCAGAGACGCAAAGCGCGAAAAGAATAATAACTGGTAGGGACGGACCGCCGGGCCGTCCGTTTGCCCGGGAGGTGCCAAATCGTGGCGCGCGGCGCGCCCGGCGGTCGCGCCCTACCAGCTTTGAGCAGAATGGCAATGATGTGCTCGCCCTACAAACGATGCGATACTTCGCCGCGTGCTCTGCTGAGCGCGATTGGCGGGAGATAAATGCCGGCATACGTTCGACTCCACCAGGCGCGCTCGCCGGGTTTGGTGAAATTGTAGCGGTATAAATCGGCGCGGATGAATTTTGGCGGCGCGTCGGGGAAGGGATTGCGCGCGTAAAGGCGCAGCAATCTGCGGTCGCCTTGGAGAAGTTTTTCTACGAGCGCGAAGATCCAGGGATGGAACTCCGGCATCGATGGCGCGGCGAACCACATTTGCCAATCGAGTTTCCAGTGATAGGGCGACACGATGCACGGGCGCCGGTTGACGTTGCCGGGTTTGCCTTTGAACTCGTACTCGCGCCATTCGGCAGAGTCGCTCGGGATTTCGGCATCAGTGCCTTTGATGACGATTTCAAAACGTTCGCGGGTCACGGCGCCGAATGCGCCGTAGGTGTTGACCAGATGCAGCGGGTCGAAGCTGGCGTTCATGAGCTGACGGCGCGAGAACATGTTGCGCGTCGGCCACCAGCTCAGGGTGAGAACGACAACAGTGAGACCGCTAACGAGAATTGCGTGCGGCCAGCTCATCTGCGCGGGCACGGAGTGTGAGATGTCGATCAAACGCGCGAGAAAACGATCGTCGAAACACGGAATACACAGCACGATCGTGATGTAGTTGAGCCAGGAAAGATTGCCGCTCAGGATCAACGTGATTTGGAATAGGATCGTGAGACCGCCGGCCCAGTAGCAAATCGGCGCGGGCAGAAAGTAAAACCACGGCACGATCAGCTCGACGAAATGATTGAATAAGACGCCGAGCTTGTGCATCCAGCGCGGGGAATGATGCAGATACCAACTGAGCGGATTGGGCAGCGGCTGAGTCTCATAATGGTAATAGAGACAGGTGAGATCGCGCCAGCATGGGTCGGCGCGCAGCTTGATCATGCCGGCGCCGAACATGACGCGAAAGAGCAGCCAAACGATCAGCCACATGACGATGAGCGGCGGGCGCGTATCGGCTGAGCCGAGAAAAATGGCGAGAAACCCCGTCTCACAGAGCATTGTTTCCCAACCAAAGGCGTAGAACGTCTGGCCGACGTTGACGAGCGAGAGGTAAATCACCCAGAGCAGCGCCCAAGTGAGCATCGAGGCGGTGAGACCGAACGATTCGGAGAAACCGCTTAGCGCGAAGATCGACAATGCGAGTCCGCACCAGATGGTGGCCCTGATGAATCGGTCCGAGGAGTTGAAGAAAAACAAGCTCGGCGCGCGGCGGACCGGCGCGTAACGCACGAACAGCCTCACCGGTTGCAAGCCGCGCGCACCGAGCAACGGGATGAACTGATTCACCGCGATCAAAAACGCGATCAGATAAATGAAGGCGAGCGATCGCTGGAAACAGAGCCGCGTCAGCCAGAAATCGGTCGCGAAATGCATCCCGATCACAGATTATCTCTCAGGAAAGCAGGAAAACAATTCGCGGTTCGAATTCTGCGCCATTGTCAGCGTCTGGATACTGTCTCATCTTTCTGCATGAAACCGCCATGCGTCGTTGAACTGCGACGGCTTCGTTCGCCCGCGATCACGCCGCAGGCACTGGCTTGGGACGGAAGAGATCTCTGGATGGGCTCGCGCGACTTACGCCGGGTTTACAAGATCGACATCGGCACGTGGAAGGTTCTCGAAAAGATTGAAGCGCCCGGAATTCCGTGGGCCGCAGTCGCGCTCAATGGTGAACTGCGGTTTACGATTGGCGAAGGCACGGATGATGATCGCTACGTATACCGCTACACGCCTGAACTCGGGTTCGTGAAGCTGTTCGAGTGTCCGGATTTCACCGGCTCATACCTGAGCTTTGACGGCGAACATCTTTACCTGAGCCAATGGTATAAGGAACGAATTCTGAAGTTCGAGGGCGTGGGCAATGTCATTCGCAAGATCGACATCGGTGCGGAGATCTGCGGCCACACTTTTGTCGACGGCCGCATCTACGTGTTGCGCGGGCAGGAAAAGCCCGATGAAGATTGGCGTATCGCCGTTCTCGACCCGCGCCAGAATACGCCGGAGGTGCGCGACGTTGCCGTTGTCCCTTTTGCCTGCCGCTCGCTCGCTTTCGACGGCGAGAATTTCTGGGCAAATCACCGCGCAGCCAACGAGATCGTTTCGTTCAATCTCCCTGCAGCAATTTGATGCGCTGGGCGAGCCACCCGGCTTCGTCGGTAAATTCGAGCGCGCGGTCGACTCGCTCGAGCGCACGGTAGCGCTCAAGCACATCAAAGCCGATGCTCCATTGCAGTTTGCGCAGGCAGACTGGGCAAAGATGCAACGGACGCCGGTCGCTTTCGGCGAGATGATTCGAGCCGTTCATCAGGCAATTGAAGTAGATGCAATGGGCGAGGCCGAACATGTGACCGGTTTCATGCGCAAGCACCTTGCAGCTTCGACGCAACAGCAGTGTCGCGTAGTCCGCCGTGCGCGGTTCGCCATAAAAAGCCGGGTCGTAGCGCGCAAAACTGTACACGCCCACGCGCTCCCGGAGCGAGGCCTGGCCGAAAACGAAATTCCATGACCGCTCCGGATAAAGATCTTCCATCGTGATCGCGAGAACGCAGAAAGCGTCGGCAGGGACGCGGCGCTTGAGAAAATTGAGAACGTCGTCTGTGAGAACTTGCGGGTTTCCGGTGTTCGGATTTCGGCGCGTGCTGAACGTGGAATTGTCGATCTTAAGCGGCGGCAGCGTCTTTACTTCCAGGGCGAAGAACGCCGCCGCGAATTCGCGCAGTTTATCGAGCGACGGGCTGCGGTCCGGTGGAAAATCGCCCAGCGGCTGAAGGTAAATGACGTGTCGATCTTTGGTGGGCTGGTTTGGCCGCGAAGATTTGAATTGCGCGAACGTCTGTCCCGGCTCCGGATGCGCGGCGAGCCAATCGTTTGGGCCTGCTCTGGGGATCGGATCAAAGCTGGCCGCATCCGGCGCGAACGCGCGTTGCAACATCGGCGTTAAGCTGCTCTCGTCACCGATTGCTTCGCGAATCGTCTTTTCATCCAGAGGTGCAAAGGTCATGGCGATGAACGGCAGCAATAAAATGCTCGCGGTATTCAGCCACATAAGATTCAAACCGAAATCTCGGCGAAAAATTAGACGTCAGAAGCCGATGATCTAGTCGCGGCCGAAGACGTCGCGCAGTTCGTCTTTGGCTCGCTCGAGGACGCGTCTTCTGCTTTTTGGAAGGTTCTTGCCGGCGCGATTGATGTAGAAGTTCAACATCGACATGGCGGATTGATACGGCTTGGCCTTGCGGCGTTTGCTGCGTTCGGCGGAACGCTTCAGCGAGAGAGCTATTTGACGCGGGCTCATCGATCGAAAAACTTTCGGCTCCAGGTCGAGCGCGTTGCTGCGCTGCGTCACCCGCGCGGACCAACGGCGATTCTTTCCGCCGCGGCTCTTGGTCTTCGATGACTTCTTTCGCGGCCTTGCCATTGCTTCGAACACGGTAGGGACGGATCGCCGAGCCGTCCGTCTTACGTCGGCGCGCCCGGCGGTCGCGCCCTACCAATTTGATCTGCACAAAATGAGCAAGGTCTCCATTGTTTTTTCCCTTTCGAGAACCAACTCTGAATTTCTTCGGAGCCAGTGGAAACCTTGCCTACCTGATATTTCGCTCGTGGCCGACGCGGTGGTTCAAAAATCTTTATGAAATTTTCTCGTTCGCTGAGTGGCTCGCGCGCGGCATCTTCACACGTTCGTGCCGGCAAGGCCGAGCCGCTCGGCGTCCAAGGTGAGGGCGGCAATCACATTGCCGATCACCTCATCGAGCGGCATCGCCAGCTGTTCGGCGCCATGAACGATATCGTCGCGATTGACGGCGCGGGCGAAGGCCTTGTCTTTCATTTTCTTTTTCACCGCCGCAACATCGACATCGCGGATGCTTTTCGTCGGACGCACAAGCGCCACTGCCACAGCAAAACTGCTCAATTCATCGACGGCGCGCAGCGTTTTCTCTAATGGCGTCTCGGGCGACACGCCGGAGTAATCGGCGTGGGAAAGAATTGCCCGGCAGATCTCTTCGCTCCAGCCGTGCTCGCGCAGCCAGGCGACACCGACGAACGGATGACCTTCGCTTGGGCTATGCTCGAGGTTCGGGTGCCGCTCGTAATCCATGTCGTGGAGCAGGCCGACGGTTTCCCACAGGTCTGCGTCCGCCCCGCTGAGCGGGGCGAAATATTTCATCGAATCGGCCACGGCGTAGCAATGTTTGCGCAAGCTTTCCGACTGCACCCACTCGTGCAGCGTGGCGAGAGCGCGATCAGCGAGGATCATGGGTAAAAGTTGAAGCTTGAGGGAGGAAGGCGGAAAGGCAAGCGCGTCGCGTTGCAGTAGTTGACCCACCAAAGCGAGTCGATATACCAGTTCGTCAAATGCGAAACGCGCGCAGCACAGTCTCTCTCCGGGCCGGCCAGGTCGAGTTCGTCAAAGTCGGGACCGACGCGTGGCGATGGCGCGACGTCTACCGGTGGCTGCTTGGCTTGCGCTGGCCGCAGTTCGCCGCGTTTGTCGCAGTTGTTTACGTCGGATTGAATCTTCTCTTTGCGTTCTTTTACAGTCTCGATCCCAAAAGCGTGGCCGGCACGACGACTTCGGAATGGTTTCTCGATTGTTTTTTCTTCAGCGTGCAAACACTGGCGACAGTGGGCTACGGCCACATGTACCCGCAGTCGCTCTACGGCCATGTCGTCAGCACGGTGGAGATTATGACCGGCGTGTTCCTGCTCGCAGTGATGACCGGCCTCATTTTTGTGCGTTTCTCGCGGCCGATCGCACGGG
>QHPZ01000128.1:5440-7303 GCA_003219225.1 Verrucomicrobiota bacterium
GATTTTCGCCATTTTTATGTGCTCAACTTGCACTTCGATCGGCTGACCGTTTTTCCCGCCGCACTAACCCTGCGACATACCATCGACGAGAAAAGTCCGCTGCATGGCGAAACGCCCGACTCGCTCAAAGCCGGACGCGCGCTCTTTATCGTGTCAGTGGTTGGAATCGATCCGGTGATTGCGGCCGCGGTCCACACACAGAAGGATTACACTTGGCGCGATCTCCGGTTCGGCTATCGTTTCGTGGAAATTTACACCGAGCACGGCGGCGGCAGGTTGACGGTCGATTACGGCCGTCTCCATGACACCGAGCCGGCGCAACTCAACATCGCCACCCGGTGAACGCGTCCGAGAATCGATCGTCGGGCATGAACGGACCACACGAGCACCTCGACCGGCCGGAGCCGCGCTGGCAGGCGTTGCTCGCGGTATTGGCGATCGGCGCGATTTACCTGGCGCTGCCGCGCAACCTCGTGGTGGGGCCGATCTGGTTCCTGCCCACATTGATCGTGGTGCTGCTGGTGCCGACGGTGGTGAGCCATCGCGCCGGCAAACGCTCATTGAATCGCGCGCTCGGCATCCTCATCAATGGAATCACGACACTCGCGCTGATCGCCTCGGTCGCATTGTTGGTGCGCGCGCTGCCCTCGCACAGGGAAGCGCCGCTCGCGCTCCTGCGCTCGGGCGCGCTGCTCTGGCTGACAAACGTGATCGTGTTCGCGCTCTGGTATTGGCGGCTCGATGGCGGCGGCCCGACCAAACGCCACGAAGAGAAGAAATTCGGCAGCACCAGTTTTCTTTTTCCACAGATGCAAATCCCCCGCGACGAGCGGGCGCAATTTGCCTGTGTGCGCTGGAAGCCGCGTTTCATCGATTATCTCTTCGTCGCTTTCACCCACAGCTCCACCTTCGGGCCGACCGACGCGCCGCTGCTCGCCCGCTGGGCCAAAGTCCTGGCGATGATCCAGATTTTTATCTCCCTCAGCATCGTGATTCTGCTCATCTCGCGCGCGGTCGGCGTGCTGTGATGGAGCCGTAATTCGTACAACGTTACATCGTTGAATCGTTAAATCGATGAATCGATTCACGAATCACGCGGCCAAATTCGAGATTGGACGTTGAGCGTTGGACGTTGAACGTTTCCTGCTTCTCCTAAGATCGACAATGAAGCTTTGGGTAGGCACATCGGGTTTTCAATATGAGGAGTGGAAGGGCAATTTTTATCCCAAAGATTTGCCCACCGCGAAGATGCTGCCGTTTTACGCCAAGCGGTTTGCGACCACCAGCTTTCATCGGGTGCCGGCGGCAAAGACGATCGAAAGTTGGAAGACGGTCACGCCGGAAAACTTCCGCTTCGCGCTGAAAGCGCCGCAAAAAATCACGCATTGGTCGAAGCTGCGGGATTGCTCCAATACGCTGGAATATTTCTACGCGGTTGTTGCCAAGCTGGGCGAGAAACTCGGGCCGGTCCTGTTTCAGCTTCCGCCCAGCTTCAAAAAAGACGCAGCGGTTCTCGGTTCGTTCCTGCGCGAATTGCCGTCGTTCCCGGCGGCATTCGAGTTTCGCCACAAATCGTGGTTGGACGACGAAATTTTTGAACTCCTGAAGGCGCGCAAGGTCGCGCTCTGCATCGCCGACACCGCGGACATGACAACTCCAACCAAGATCACGACTGATTACGGGTATTTGCGATTGCGGCGCGAAGATTATCAGAAGATCGACATCGAACGGTGGGCGCGGTTTGTGCGCGGGCAGCAGGGTAAATGGCGCGAGGTTTTCATCTACTTCAAACACGAAGAAAGCGGCATCGGCCCCAAACTGGCCCGGCAAATGAATGAATTGATTGCTTGAGCGGCTCGAAAC
>QHPZ01000128.1:7393-7846 GCA_003219225.1 Verrucomicrobiota bacterium
AACCGCGGCGAAACAGCTTTACCAAAATGTCATCTTCGAAGACGTCATCAAAGCCGTCTCGAAATCGAAGACCCATGATGGCTTTTACCTGAGTTTCGGCGCGCAGTCTCCCAAACAGATCCTCTCTGTTTGGGCGTCGAATGAAACGTATCACAAGCTTCAAGGCGCTGGCGCGCCTGTCGGTCGCACGGTCCGGATCCGCGGCATGGTCGATCCGACCGCCTCCGGGCCGATGATTTATTTGGAGTCGCCTGCGCAATTCCAGCTGCGGCGCGTGGACGAAGCGATGATCTCGAAGACGGAGCTGGAGGGGAAAGGGGATCGCCACCAATTCATCATGGCGATCCGGTACCGTCTGCAACGAAACGACTTCGACACGATTGAAATCCTCGGATCGGAGTTGCACCAGAGCCACGAGCGATTCCTCGATGGCAGGTGGATGCTGGACGCGTT
>QHPZ01000129.1 GCA_003219225.1 Verrucomicrobiota bacterium
TTACATCAAACATCAATCCTCAAACATCACACATGCCGATCATGGCTTACGCGCCCGTCGGCCACGGCCGCGGCTTGCTCGAGAACGTGACCATCAGCAAAGTCGCCGAACGCTACAACGCGACTCCAGCGCAAATCGCGCTCGCCTGGCTGTTGTGCCGGCAAAATGTGATCGCGATTCCAAAAGCCACAAATGAGATTCATGTCCGGGAGAACGCGCACTCGGTCGAGATCGAGTTGACTGACGCAGATTTGGCCGATCTCGATCGCGAATTCCCACCGCCGAAATCGAAAAAGCCGTTGCCGATGTTGTGACCCGACGGCGCTGGGAGGGACGAGCTCTGTCTCGTCCCATTCTCTGTCCTGTTTCGGCTCGCACGGCAGGAAAATTATTGACGCCTCATGCAATTCCCTCTCCTGTCCTCCACGTTCAGTGAGGCGGCGGAATCAAAATCGTCCGACGAGCAAACGATCCGCGACCTCGACACGCAATGGTCCAAAGCAGCTGCAGCCAAAGACGTGGACAAGACCGTCTCCTATTATTCCGATGACACCGTCGTTCTGCCGGCCAATGCGCCAATCGCGACAACCAAAGAGGCGGTTCGGAAAATTTGGCAAGATTTGCTCACCAGCCCCGGCGCCGCTGTGAGTTGGACTACTACTAAAGTGAACGTCGCCCGCTCCGGCGAGATGGCCTACTGCACCGGTACCTATGAAATCACGACGAACGATGCCAGCGGTAAACCAGTCACCGATCGGGGCAAGTATCTCGAGGTTTGGAAAAAGCGCGGTGCAACCTGGAAATGCGTCGCCGACATCTGGAATTCCGACCTGCCAGCGTCGTCCTCCGCTACGACGCCGACTTCGAGCGAGGCCAAGTAGCGCGGCATAACTGCTGTAGCGGCGGTCTATGGCCGTCGCATTATTTGTCCGGCGCTACATAGAGCGCCGCTACACAGAAAAAGTATTGACGCGCCGCGCAATTCGCGGCTTCATCGCCCCCATGAAAACAAAGACCTCGTTAGTTTCTCTGGTCGTTTGGCTTGCGGCAGGGACGTTGTGTTTCGCAGCCAACCCGCAGATGGGCACATGGAAGTTGAATGAGAAAAAATCGAAGATCACGCCCGGCACCCAAAAGAACATGACCGTCACGTATCAATCCATGCTCGTCCAAACAAAGGTCACCGGCGATAGCGTGGACGGCAAAGGCAACCCGATTCACAGCGAATGGATGGGCGCATTTGACGGAAAAGATCATGCCGTCAAAGGCAATCCGAACGAAGACATGCGCGCTTACCGTAAGATCGACGACCGCACGCTCGAATTCACTTCCAAGAAAGGCGGCAAGGCCGTCGTGCAAGGGCGCGTCATCGTGGCTGCCGACGGCAAAAGCCGCACCGTCACAACCGATGGCATGATGGAGAACGGCAAGAAATTTCACAACGTCGCCGTCTACGACAAACAGTAGGCGCTTCGCGCAGTGATCGATGCTGGGGTCGGCGCGCTGCGCCGACCGCGACGAAAAAGGCGGCCCACAGGGCCGCCGCTACTGCCGCCCTGCCGCAGCTTCAATTCTTTTCCACTCGTCGGGCGAGAGCTGCAGCTTCGCAGCTGCCATATTTTCCTCGAGGTGCGCGACTGACGACGTGCCGGGAATCGGCAGCATGACCGGCGAACACTGGAGCAGCCACGCGAGCAGCAACTGCGCGACAGTGACGCTGTAACGTTTCGCTTCCGGCTCGAGTGCGCGGCGAAGTGTCTCCATTTCACCCCGTCCGCCGAGCGGAAACCACGGAATGAACCCGAGCTTCTCCCGCTCACAATACACGAGGGTTTTTTCCGATTTGCGGTCCAGGATGTTGTACTCGTTCCGCGCGCTCACAATCGGCAGAACCTTTCGTGCCCGGTCGATCTCCTTCGGCGCCACTTCCGACAATCCAATGTGCCGGATCTTACCGGCGTCCTGCATCTTCTTCAGCGCGCCGAGTTGGTCTTCGACCGGC
>QHPZ01000126.1 GCA_003219225.1 Verrucomicrobiota bacterium
CGGATGCGCAGCCTGAAGATTGGCGACCCGCTCGATGACACGACGGAGATCGGTCCGCTGGCAACGGAACAGATTTTGAATGGCGTGCACGAGCAGGTTCAAAAGTCGATCGCGGCCGGCGCGAAGCTGTTGACTGGCGGTAATCGAATCGCGGGCCCGGGCTTCTTCTACGAGCCAACGGTACTTGTCGATGTTCCGCGCGACGCGCCCGCGTTCCGCGAGGAGGTTTTCGGCCCGGTCGCTTCACTTTTTCGCGTGCGCGATGCCGCCGATGCGATTGAGATTGCGAACGACAGCACGTTCGGTCTGGGCGCGAGCGCGTGGACAAATGATCGGTCCGAGCAGGAACTGTTCGCCTCCGAACTGGAGAGCGGGATGGTGTTCATTAATGCGATGGTCGCGTCTGACCCGCGCCTGCCCTTCGGCACGGCATCCGCGAGTTCACCAACATCAAAACGATCTGGGTGTCTTAATCCGGTCGAGTCCTTCTGTCAGCGATTTAATGCTTGATATTCCATGTCGTTAGGCGCAAACACTTGCCTTCATGAAGCGCTTACCTGGTCTGTGGGCACAGCATTGGCGATCAATTGCTCTGGTTGGCTTTTCGGTGATCCTCCTCACACAATTGCCACTTTTGATGAACGGCGCGAAGCCCGCGCGGCATGAGACGGTGACGATCCAAGGCGACATTATTTTGCTTCATCCTGGAACCAAACTTACAAAACCGGACCGCCAGGCGCTTAACCAGATCCTGAGCACCTACCACAAGTCACTTTTTAGGGTGGAGACCTACAAGGACGGCAAGGTCACACGAACGCAAGGACAACTGAGCGAGGCTTTGATCGACAAGACGATCGCTGCTGAAGCGGCCCAGGCCAAGGCGAGCGGCAACTCGCATGTCACGCTGCAGATTATTGCCGCTACTACCTCAGAACAGCTCGTCACAGAGCAGGCGCCGGCAGCGAGTCCCAGCGCCTCAACCAATCCGCAGCGCATCCAGGGTCCCACGCCGACTGCCACTCCTCCGCCAAATGCCGAGCCGAGCTCTTCAACAAATCCGCAACGAATCCAAGGCCCGACGCCCACTGCGACTCCTCCGCCAAACGCAATGCCGAGCGCTTCAACTAATCCACAACGCAGCCAAACAAGTCCAATTCCCGGCGCCAGCACAAATCCTGAGCACCAAGCCGGGGCCGTTGGTGAAAAGGCCTCTCGGGAATTGATCGAACGGCTCAAGCCGATTCTCGAAAAGTACACCAAGAAGTAGCGCTTGGGAGGGAAACGAGCGCAACGCGTTTTGCGGCGACGATATTTTTGTCTGTCGTGGTTGCTGTTCCATTTCGCGCTGATCGTCGGAATCTCAGCGCAGCAGACGTTTTGGATCGTTGCGCAGGGCTACACCAGCCTTCCACACTCGATCGACCCATTCTCGCGTAAAGCTGCCGACGCGCTGACGATTGCGCTCGGCCAGAACCTCGGCCTGTCTAATCCGGCGCGACAATCTCTCACCGGCTACCTTCACAGCGCTGGCATCGAAGGTGGCTATGGTTTTTTTGCTCCCAACGTCCCGAGCAGTTACAAACTGGTTTTCGAGCTGCACTACCCCGACGGCCATGTGGAATACGACCTGCCGCACGTCAGTGGGACGGCCACCGGGCTACGGCTCGTTAGTTTGCTCGACCGGATCGGGCGCACTCAATATGAGCCGTTGCGCGAGGTGATGCTCATAATGCTCGCCTATTCCGCCTGGCAGGAACATGCCGGTGCCGCCACGGTGCGCGCGGTTTTTGGCTATGTAGATGTTCCGAGTCTCAGCGAACTAAAAGAAGGCAAAAAGGAATCCTACAACTTTCTTTACGCCTATGACTTTACCTTTCCATCCTCATCCAATGCGCCGCCGCGTTAACTTTCTCGCCACGTGAGATTGCGCCAGCGTATTATCGATTTTCTGTTTGCGCCTGAGCCGGATGCTTGGCTGACATTGTTGCGGCTCGGGCTGGGCCTGCAGATCATCTTTTATGCTCTCTCTTTTCGGCACGACTGGAACATTGTTTTCGCCGCGGAGGGTAGCCCTTTCGTTTCACGCGACCTGACCGAAGCAATAGGCAAGATCGATAACCCACTGGGGCCGCAAATCGGCTGGTTCATCGTGCTCGGAAGTCATCTCGGCCTCTCGGAGCAAATGACATTGTCGATCTTGTGGCTGTTGTTGCTCGGCGCGGGCGGCGCTTTGGTGCTGGGATTTTTCTGTCGCAGCTCGGCCGTGATCGCATGGTTACTACATCTCTGCGCGGCTCAGAGCGGCGACTTTTTTGCCTACGGCGTGGACAACTTGATGACGATCGGGTTGTTTTATCTCGCGATCGCGCCGCTGCCCGACCGTTATGCTTTGGATGCGAAGCTCTGGCGGCTGAAACGAATCGATCCGGCGCGACTTGGATTTCATCGGCGCGTCCTGCAACTTCATCTCTGCCTCATTTATTTTTTCAGCGGCCTGACCAAATGTCTCGGCGCCGGCTGGTGGAACGGTGCGAGTATCTGGCGGGCGCTAACCCGACCGCCGTTCGACATCATTCCGATCGAGGTGCTCGCTTCGTGGAAAATCCTTTTCCCAGTCGTCGGTATCGCCGTTTGCCTGTTTGAAACAGCTTATCCGGTTTTCATCTGGCCAAGAACGACGCGGCTCGTCTGGCTGGCCGCAATTTTGGCGATGCATATGGCGATCGGCCTGAGCATGGGTCTATTTTTGTTTGCTTCGATCATGTTCGTTCTAAATGTGGCCCCATTTGGGCCTCGTAGTGCGATCGTGGCGCGTCAACATACGCCGGCGGAATTCTGGCCAACCGCGACAGCGGCCTCTTTGTTCTGAACGAACTGTTAACCTCTGCCGTTCTGCGATAGTCTCCGACGAGCGACTGCGAACGGCAGAACGGCTGCATGAAGAGTTTCTTCGAGGAGCTGAAGAAGCGGCGCGTCTATCGCGTGGCCGTCGCCTACATCATTGCCGGCTCGGCCATCGTGCAATTAGCGGGCACGGTTTTTCCCATTTTTCATGCGCCGGATTGGGCCCAGCAAGTCTTTGTCGTAGTGATCGCGTTCGGTTTTCCGATCGCGCTCGTGCTCGCGTGGTCGTTCGACATCAAACAAGGCGCGATCGTCAAAGCGCCTGAGGCTGACCGCACCGCCGCAAGTAGCAGGCGGATGTGGGTTTTGGCCGGTGCCGGTTGGTTGATCGCGGCATTGGCATTGGCGGGCTACTGGTTTTGGCACCCGTGGAGACCGGGTCCGCCGGCGCCGGGCACCGAAGTGGTCTCGGTCGCCGCGGACAAAAGCATCGCCGTTCTGCCATTCGAAAACCTAAGCGACGAAAAAGAAAATGCGTTCTTCACCGAGGGTGTGGCCGATGAAATCCTCACCGACCTCGCAAAAATCGCCGACCTCAAGGTGATCAATCGCGCAGCAACTCGGGGTCGCGCATGTTTTGGAAGGCAGTGTGCAACGGGCCGGTGGCCGCGTGCGGGTAAGCGCGCAGCTGATCGATGCCCGCACCGACGCACACGTTTGGGCCGAACGCTATGATCGCCCGCTCGATGACGTTTTCGCCATCCAAAGCGAGATCGCCCAGATGATTGCCGATCAACTGAAGGCGAAACTTTCCACCACCGAAAAAGCCGCCATCGCGCAAAAACCGACGAGCGATCTCGAGGCTTACGAACTCTACGTGCGTGCCAAAATTCTTCGCGCCAAGACGAGCTTCGATCTCCAGGTGAAAGAAAATCTTCTCGGGGCGGCGCGTCTCCTCGAACAAGCCGTGGTCCGCGATCCGAATTTCTTTCTCGCTTACTGCCGTTTGGCCGAGGTTCACGATCTCATCTATTTTTTAGGCACGAATGAACACACGCCCGCACAGCTCGGCCGCGCGGAAGCAGCCATCCAAAGCGCATTGAGATTGCGCCCTGACTCGGGCGAAGCGCACCTAGCCCTGGGTGAACATCTCTACCGCGCGTATCGCGATTACGACCGGGCCGTGGTGGAACTGACACGCGCGCGGGAACAATTGCCTAACGACCCGCTGGCGCTGGAATTGTTGAGCTTCATCGAGCGGCGGCGCGGCCGATGGGACGAATCGGTCGCGCATTTGCAACGCGCCTTGGAACTTGATCCGCGCAATCTCTTCCTGCTTCAGCAACTATCCATCACCTATCAAACTCAGCGGCGGCATCAGGATGCGATCGTAGTGCTCGACCGTGCGCTCGCCATCGCACCCACGGACGCGAACACGCGCGTGGTACGTGGGCTCGCGGAGGTTGAATCGCGCGCCGACACGAAGCCGCTACACGCGACCATTAAGGCGCTTCTGGCCGAGGATGCAGCCAGCGCCAAACACTTTGCCGATCAGTGGTTTTATCTCGCGCTCTGCGAACGCGATCAAGCGGCCGCCGATCGCGCCCTCGCCCTCATCCCCGCCGATGGAATTACCGTGGGCAGCACTTGGTTCCCGCGCGCGTGGTGCGAAGCAAGCGCCGCCAGGCTACGCGGCGACCCTGCCGCCGCTCATGCCACGCTCGTCGCCGCTCGCCGCGAAATTGAAAAAACTCTGCGCGACCAACCCGAATACGCGCAGGAACTCTCCGTTTTGGCAATGATCGACGCCGCGCTCGGTCGCAAAGCGGACGCGCTCAAAGAAGGTCGCCGCGCCGTGGAGCTGTTGCCCGTGTCCAAAGACGCGCTCGATGGCACGGACATGATGACGAATCTCGCGCTCGTGTATGCCTGGACCGGGGAGAAGGATCTCGCCTTCGAGCAACTGGACGCGCTCGTCCGTTTACCTGGTCGATTGAACTACGGCCAACTGCGGCTTCATCCCGACTGGGATCCGTTGCGCGGCGATCCACGAGTCGAAAAAATCCTTGGCTTGCTTGGGCCGCGCTAGCTTCGAGAGCGCACGAACTGAACCGGCCGAAATTTAGCTTTGCGGCTGTGGATTCCTTTCGCGCATCCTCCTCGTCATGTCCGGCGCCGCTGATACGCGCGTTTTCGTGCCGCATCCGCCGGGGTTTCGCGCCCGGCGCGGATTGAACTGGACTTTCATCGGACTGCTTTACACGTCCTTTTACACCTGCCGCTACAACCTCGCGATCGCGAACAAATCCATCAGCGACGAGTTCGGGTTCAACAAAGCGCAGATGGGTTCCATTATCACGACCGCGCTGCTCGCCTACGCTTTTGGGCAAATCATTAATGGCCTGCTGACTGACCGCCTGGGCGGCAAACGCGCGATGCTTATCGGCGCGGCCGGCACCGTGATCATGAATATCATTTTCGGCGTCGCGTCGTTCTGGGGTTTGCTTTGGTTTTTCGTTGTCATCCGCGGAATCGACGGCTACTTCCAGGCGTTCGGCGCGCCGGGCATGGTGAAAATCAACGCCGCCTGGTTCGCCCACACCGAGCGCGGGCGCTTTGCCGGCATTTTCGGATTCATGATCAACGCCGGTCGATTTCTCATCGGCACCTTTGGCCCGGCGTTTCTCGCCGGTTTTGTTTTTCTCGGTTTGTGGCACGTGCCGCCGTTGCACTGGCGTTGGTTGTTCTGGATTCCGGCGATGATCGCGACCGTCGCCGGCGTTTGCATGGCGCTAATCACTAAACCGACGCCGCGCGAGGCTGGTTTCGAACACCCCGGCGTCGAAGAACCGCAGGGCGCCGATCAAGTACGCGCGAGCATCGGCACAGTTTTTTTAACGATCGCAAGTAATCCGCTCATTTGGATTGTCGCTTTGGCTTATGCCTGCACCGGGTCGGTGCGGCAGGGTGTCGATCAATGGTTTTTTCGGTTCATGCAGGAAGTGCATCATCTTGATCTGAAAGACGATCGCTTTTGGTATCTTGGAATTGGGATTCCCCTTGTCGCCTCACTCGGGTCGCTGGTTTCTGGTTACGTCTCAGATACAGTTTTTAAAGGCCGACGGGCACCAGTCGCGGCGGGTTGCTATTTTCTTGAAGTCATAATCATTGTCAGCGCAGCACAATTCACCTCGGCAAACACCGCTGTCGTTTTTCTGATCTTGATCTCATTCACAGTCAACGCGACGCACTCGATCCTCGGAACGGCTGCGGCGATGGACATTGGCGGCGCGCGGATGGCCGGTTTCGCGTCCGGTCTGATCGATTCGTTTCAATATTTCGGCGGCAGCCTCGCCGGGCTTTTGTTAGGCCATCTCCTCGATCGGAGCTGGGGCTGGTATTTTTATTTCATGGCGCCGTTCGGATTGATCGGCGGCACACTCATGTTGTCGATCTTGGGGCGCGTCACTTTGGCGAAGAAATAAGGTAGGGACGGATCGCCGAGCTGTCCGAACGGCGCGCCCGGCGGTCGCGCCCTACCATAGCCTCAGTTGCTCGTTAGGCTGGCGAAACGCCG
>QHPZ01000127.1 GCA_003219225.1 Verrucomicrobiota bacterium
CGGCGATACGCTGGCGTTGCTGGTGGCGGCTTCGCGGCACCAAGTCGTGGAGGTAGTCGGGTCCGGAGCAGCGGCGATTCGGGCCTACCATCGACATCGGCCCGACATTGTGCTCATGGATTTTTCCATGGCGCGATTGAACGGCGGCACCGCGTGCCGTTACTTGCTCGCCGAAGACCCGGACGCGCGCGTCGTTTTCGTCTCGAGCCGGCCGGTCGCCGATCTGGTGAATGCCGGAGCGATCGCCATTCTGCAGAAACCAGTCGGGCTCGATCAGATCGAGGAACTGCTCAATTCGCTGCAGAAACAATTCCTCGCCGAGAAAGAGGCGGCGCAGAAAGCCTCTGCCCAACGTAACGGCGACCGAGGGAATGGTGCAGAAAAGAGTCCGGCACGGACTGACGCGGGCGCGCAAGCTTCCACGAAACCGTAAGCGGATTCTGGCAAGGATCGCTGGCGATTGGCACTTGCCGCCATCGCCTGGATGAGCAACTTATCCGCTCCCACTCGGGGCACATCATTCCAGCGTAGCTCAGTGGTAGAGCGGTCGGCTGTTAACCGATTGGTCGTAGGTTCGAATCCTACCGCTGGAGCCAATTCGAATGAACGATCACCACGTCTACATTCTGCAAAATCCTCAAGGGCATTTTTATATCGGGCAAACGAATGATCTGCAGAGACGCGTTTCCAATCACAATCGAACCGACAAAATTTCAGTAAAATTCACGCGCAAGAATGGACCATGGACACTTGTCTGGTCCGAGCAGCACACCGACCGCTCAACTACGATGCATCGCGAACGCGAGATCAAATCATGGAAATCAGCAGTGCTGATTCGTCGCCGTCTGTTATCGGAGCAGCTCAGCGGTAGAGTCCCGACGGAGTCGGGATTAACCGATTGGTCGTAGGTTCGAATCCTACCGCTGGAGCCAATCTCATGAACAAGCTGTTTAGTACGGAAGGTCATACCGTGTTGCTGTTTGGATTGATTTCCGTGGCGGCTTTATCATCCGGCTGCTGGCGAGGAGTCAGCCGACAAGTGCTCGCCACTGTGCTCTCGTTCCACGGTGACGTCGCATATCAAGGCAGCGAACAAGAGCGGTCACAGCCTCTCACGTTAGAGACAAACCCCGGCTCCGGCTCTGTCTTGCGCACTTCCGGCGGCGGCCGAGCCGACCTTGCGCTTATTCCGGGAGCGCTTCTTCACATTTCAAGCAACTCAGAGGTGCGCATCGAAGAGTTGCGTCTCACCAAGAATGGAAACGAGACTGAAGACGGGATCGTTTCGCCATCGGCACGATCGCGGGCAAACTGAGTGCGGACCAAGATTGCGTTTGCCAAGTCCACTTGGACAACGGCCACGGGCGCGTCACCTGCGTACGCGGCAAAGCGTATGCCGCAGGCACCAATTCAGAGCCGACAACCATTAAGGAAGGATACTTCCAGAAGTGGCCGGGCGGTGCGATCGCGCCGGCGGAGGAAGACGCGCGCGCTCAGGCCGATGTAGCCGACACACTCGAAGCGGCGCGAGTGTTGCAGCAGTTGCAGCTTGCTCAGGTCAATCGGCGACCGCGTTAAGCACCGCGTTAGCGCGTCCTAAATCGCAGCGGTCTGGAAACTGCTTGAGAAGGCTCCGGCCCCTTGGAGCGTTATTTTACGAGAACCGCCGTATGCATTTCAGCTCTCGCGCATCTGCGTACATTCTGGGGTTCGCATTGCTGATTTCCTTCTGGTTGCCATCGATCACGAACGCCGCGCCAACGGATGATCTGACCAACGCCGTCGCGCGCGGGGGAGCGGCCAGTGTCACCGAAGCGTCGGCGAAACAGTTCCTCCGCGCCTATATGTCGCCTGGCATCAAAAATCGTGGTCGTGACTTTGAACGTGCGGCGTTTGAACACGAACCCACGCGATCTTCGCGATCGATGCCGGCAGATCGGCGATATCATTCAAGCTGCGATTATGGCGAGTGCAGAGGCAGGGGTCGCAATTGTCAAAGCGGCGGTGGCAACTGAGCCTTTCGCCCGCGAATGCATCATCGCCGCTGCCCGCGCAGCTTCGCCTGATCAGAACATCGCGTTTTTAGAAGCAGCTCGGGAATCGGAGCTGGCGGCGGCTGAATTCACCGATCTCACCGGCAGCCTTGTTTCGATTCCGGCCATCGGCACGATCAATCCAGCGGATTACACCCGGCCGCACAACGTGATTTCACCCGAGCAGCCGCCGCCGCTTCCCTGAGCCGGTGTCCTGGCCAACTTATGAAAGCGGTCGGAGTTGCTCATCGCGCCGCTTTTGTGCTATCGGTGACGCCGCATTGAAGCTGCACTCATTCGCAAAGCTTATGACCGCGCTGCTCGTCTGCGCTGCGAGCGCCAATGGCCAGGACGTGGTTCCGCCGATCGGCGGACCGGCGGCGAGTTATCCGAGCAGCGCTCCGAATCCACCCGCGCCCGCTGTCGAAATAAATCCGGCCACCGAGCCGGCCGTGCGGCAGGTCGAAAACACCGGTGGCGAAAGTTATGCGCCGCAGCCACGTCGTTTTCAATATGGTTTGCTCTTCCGGCTCCGCGGCGTTTACGACGACAACATCAACATCAGTCAGTCCAATCGGGTCTCGGATTATTATTTGGTAATTGAACCCACTGTCACTCTCGGTCTGGGCGACATTTTTCAGACGGAAGAGAATTACATTCGTCTCGATTACACCCCGAGTGTTTTCCTTTTTCTCGATCATTCTGAGGACGATGCCGTCCAGCATTTGATCCGCCTGGAAGGGCACCATCGGTTTGGCCGACTCGATCTGGTCCTCGCGCAGGACATCCAAATCCTCGACGGCGCCGACCTCGCCGGGACGACGGACACGACCATCACCGGCAATTTCGCTAATCTGGACGTGAGCACGCGGACGCGCG